>NZ_CAMQYW010000245.1 GCF_947039425.1 uncultured Cetobacterium sp.
TGTGTACTAAAAATTTTTGAAAAAATTTACCTACAAATTCTTGACACTATCAATTGGGAATAAAATCATTGACAAAAGTCAAAAAAAAAGTTATAATCTTCTCATATAAGCCTGGGTGGTGGAATGGTAGACACGACGGACTCAAAATCCGTTTCCTTCATCGGAGTAAGGGTTCAAGTCCCTTTCTAGGTACCATATAAAGTCAATTAATCTCTCTTAGAGAGATTTTTTTATTTATAGCTCTTTATTTCATGCTATTTTTGTGTTATTATTTATTGAGAACTTTTTTTATATTCAAAACAATTTATATATATATTAAACCTTCTAAGTTTTGTATAGAAGGTTTTTACTTTTTTTATCCAAAGGAGGTGTTTAAAATGAAGCAAAAGTATATCATAGAAGGAGGAGTTAAAATCTCTCTTAAAAATGATATAAATGGTGTTGTATATAATAAATATTCAAATAAATATATGGTTAATATTGAGTTAAAAAATAAAACAAAAGCTCTAGGAATTGCTGATACTCTAGAAGAAGGAATAGAACTTTATTTAAAAGCTTGTAAAAAATATAAATCTGCTAAAATTATTAAAATATATGAACAACAAAGTTTATTTCACTAAGTATATTCAATTTTATTCAAATTTTTTAAAAGGAATCTTCTTTTTCTACAGTATATTTATTTATCTGATTTTTAATTTGGAGGTTTGTATGGGATATAAAATTTTAGATATTGACAATAACATCGTTGAAATCGATGTTATAGATACAATTACATTAGAGGATGAGCTTGAACTTTTATCTAAATTAGAAAATGAAATTAAAAATAATGGGAAAATTAATATTTTAATTCACTTAGAAAAGAATATTAATTTTGAGTTTAAAGCTGCTGTTGAAGATTTCAAAGGGTTTTTAAAACTTGGAGAGAAGATTGAAAAAATTGCTATTATTTCAAATCAAAAAATTTGGAATATTATCACTACATTTTCTAAACCACTTACTTCTTTTAAACATATTCAATCGAAATTCTTTTTAGAAGATGAAACTCTTGAAGCATGGGAATGGATTAAAGATTCAAATAACAATACAAATTTATAAATGGGAGAACTTCATGGAAAAAAAACATTATGTTAGAATTATTATGGGATTAGTATTAATTGCTATTTTAGTTATTGGTTTTATTTCAATGCCTTGGAATATTTAAGAAAAAAGTCAAATTGACTTTTTTCTTTTTTTATATTATTACTTTTAAATTTAGGAGGATTTTTAATTGATTAAAGGAAAAATTATATCTACTAAAAATAAAGAATTATATAACAGTACATTTACTCTTACTAAAACAAAAAGTTTTGAAGGAATGGATTTAACAACTGAAATTAAAGGTGAATTTTTTAATAGTTTATTTTTTAACTTTTCAAAAAAACAATCAACTAAAATATTTTCAACTAATATGGGATTTATTTTTATTAAATTTTATCTCTATGAAAATAAAATTTTAAAAAAATTATGGACAGAAGTTTTCCAGGTAAACGCACACACTAACAATCATATAATCACTGAAAAAAATGAAAGAAATGAATATTTTGATTTAAATTGGAACTCAAATGTTTTTCTTATGAAAGATAAGTTTGGCACAGTAGAAGACTTCGTTTAAATTTTACACTTGACATTATCCTAAAATAGGTATATGATAGTACAAAAATAAGACACGGAGGAAATTATGTTTTACTCAATAAATTTTAGAACAATACATCACCATCATCATAGATAAATGAGTTTGTTATATGAATTTTTTTCATAAATACAGACTCTAATTGTAATTACAATTTTAGTCTGTATCTATGTGACATGAGGAAGAATATATTTTCTTAATAGAAGCCACTTAGATTAAGTCTAAGTGGCTTTTTTGTTTAAAAAAATACTGGAGGATAATTATGAAGACAATATTTAAATTTTTTATGTTAATATCTTTAATTTTTACTTTTGCTTTTGCTAAGGATAACTCTTTAACTCAAATTAAAGATAAAGGTGAATTCGTAGTTGGATTAGATGATACTTTCGCTCCTATGGGATTTAGAAATAACAAGGGAGAAATTGTTGGTTTTGATATTGATTTAGCTAAAGAAGTTTCTAGAAGAATGGGTGTTAAAGCCGTATTTGTACCATGCGATTGGGATGGTATTTTATTTAACTTGAGAAGTAAAAAAATTGATGCAATTTGGAATGGTTTAACAATAACTGAAACTAGAGCAAAGCAAATTGCTTTTTCTGATCCTTATTTTAATGATGATCAAATAATACTTGTAAAAAGAAAAAACATTAAAACCTTAGATGATTTAAAAAATAAAAATATCGGTTTGCAAATGGGAAGTAGTGCTTATTTTGCTCTTGAAAACTCTCCTTTAGCTAAAGAAGTTAAAGATATTAAAAAGTATCCTAGTAATGTAGAAGCTTTACTTGATCTAGAAGCTGGAAGAACTGATGCTGTAGTCATGGATTCTGTAGTTGCAAAATATTATATTTCTAAAAAACCAGAGTTTAGAATTTTAGGACAACCTCTTAAAAAAGAAAAAATCGCTATTGGATTAAGAAAAAATGATATTGCTTTAAGAAATGAAATAAATTCAACTTTAACTGAAATAAAAAATGATGGAACATTTAATAAAATTTACGTTAAATGGTTTGGAAATAAATAAAAAGGGAGCTTTCATGGAAAATAATATTTTATATATTTTACAAGGGTTATCACTAACTCTTAAACTTTATATTTTTACACTTATAATCTCATTGCCTCTAGGAATTGTTCTTGCACTTGGACAAATTTCTAAATTTAAATTTCTTCATTATATAATCAACATCTATACTTGGATTTTTAGAGGTACACCTCTTTTATTACAATTATTCTTTGTATATTATGGATTGCCTGTAATTGGAATTGTATTAGAACCTTTTACAGCTGCATTAATTACATTTACTGTTAATTATGCTGCGTATATTTCAGAGATTTTCAGAG
>NZ_CAMQYW010000246.1 GCF_947039425.1 uncultured Cetobacterium sp.
GGTTTTATTACTCCTGATAGTGGTGCTATTTATCTAGGAAATGAAGACATTGTCAGGTTAGCCCCCAATGAAAGAAATGTAAATACCATATTCCAAAAATATGCTCTTTTTCCACATTTAAACATCTATGAAAATGTGGCATTTCCCTTAAGACTTAAAAAAATTGACGATAAGACAATTGATGAAGAGGTTAAAAAATTTATAAAACTTGTTGATTTAGAAGACCATATTTATAAAAAACCAAATCAACTTTCTGGTGGGCAACAACAAAGAGTTTCTATAGCGAGAGCTTTAATTAATAAACCTGGTGTTTTATTACTTGATGAACCTCTTTCAGCTCTTGATGCTAAATTAAGACAGAATCTTTTGATTGAATTAGATAATATTCATGACGAAGTTGGAATTACATTTATCTTTATTACACATGATCAACAAGAAGCTCTTTCTATCTCTGATAGAATTGCTGTTATGAATAAAGGTAATATTTTACAAGTTGGAACTCCTGCTGAGGTTTATGAATCACCTGCAGATTCATTTGTTGCAGACTTTATTGGAGAAAATAACTTTTTCCAAGGTATAGTATCTGAAATAATTAGCGATACATATGCAAAATTAAAAGATGATAATTTAGGAGAATTAATATTTGAAGTGGACAAACCAATCAATATTGGTGATCATATTAAAGTTTCAATTAGACCTGAGAAAATAAGAGTATCTAAGCAAGCTCCAAGTGGTCTTTCTGAAAAATATAACACTCTTAAAGTTTATGTTGACGAACTTATTTATTCCGGATTTCAAAGTAAATATTTTGTTTGGGTAAATGGAGATAAAAATCAACTTTTCAAAGCTTTTAAACAACATGCTGTTTACTTTGATGAAGATGATCACGATACAATACACTGGGATGAAGATGCTTATATTTCTTGGCATGCTGATGATAGTTTCCTTGTTGAGGTGATGTAACATTGAAAAGAAAGTCATCAGGACACTTTTATAGTATTCCATTAACTTTATGGATGTCTATTTTTTTTGTTATTCCCATGCTTATTGTTTTAACTTATTCTTTTTTAACTAAAGGAACATATGGTGGTGTTAAATTAATTTTCACCTTGAAAAACTTTATGGTATTTTTTGAACCTGTATTTTTAAAGATTTTATTTAAAACAATATATATTTCAATTTTTGTTACTTTTTTTACAGTTTTATTGGCAATTCCAACTGCATATTTCATTGCAAGATCAAAGTTTAAAAAAGAGTTACTTTTACTAATTATTATCCCTTTTTGGACTAACTTCTTAATTAGAATATATGCTTGGATATCTATTTTAGGAACAAATGGTTTTCTTAATAATTTTTTAATGAAAATTGGAATAATTGAAACTCCATTAAAATTACTTTATAATACAGGTGCTGTTATAGTCATCACAGTTTATACAAGTTTGCCTTTTGCAATATTACCTTTATATTCAATTATTGAAAAATTTGATTTTTCTTTAATTGAAGCCGCTAGAGATTTAGGTGCTACTAATGGAGAAGCTTTTAGAAAAGTATTTATTCCTAATATAAAATCAGGAATAATTACTGCTGTTCTATTTACTTTTATCCCTGCTATGGGATCTTATGCTGTTCCTAAGTTAGTTGGTGGAACCAAGGCTACTATGTTAGGTAATATTATTGCTCAACATCTTACTGTAACTAGAAACTGGCCTCTTGCTTCTGCTATATCTGCTATGCTTATAATTATTACATCTATTGCTTTATTAGTATTTATGAGGAGCGAAAATAAAGATGAGGAGGGAAATAATGAATAAAAGAAGAACATCTTTATTTTTCTTTATTTTATCAATGGTATTTTTCTATTTACCATTAGTTATTTTAGTTATCTACTCTTTTAATAAAGGTAGATCTAGTTATTGGGAAGGTTTTTCTTTCAAATGGTACAAAGAACTTTTCTTGTACTCTGACAATATTTGGAAAGCTTTTAAATATAGCCTTTTTATAGGAGTAATATCTAGTACTACTTCTACTATTCTTGGAACTTTAGGAGCAATTGGACTTCACTGGTATAAATTTAGACATAAAAAATATCTAAAAATAATAACATTTTTACCGCTAGTTATTCCTGATATTATTTTAGGAGTATCTCTTTTAATTATGTTTTCAACTATAAAACTACAACTTGGATTAACAAGCATTTTTATTGCTCATACAACATTTAATATCCCTTTTGTATTATTCATTGTTTTATCTCGTTTAGGAGAGTTTGATTATTCTATAGTTGAAGCTGCGTATGATCTTGGCGCTACAGAGATGCAAACGTTAAGAAGAATTATTCTTCCCATGCTTTTACCAGCAATTATTTCTGGATTTTTAATGTCCTTAACTTTATCATTTGATGATTTTGTTACAACATTCTTTGTTGCAGGACCTGGTTCATCTACTCTCCCTCTTAGAATTTATTCTATGATTAGATTAGGTGTTTCTCCGGTTGTAAACGCTTTATCTGTTTTACTTATAGTTTTATCTATTGCATTTACTTTATCTACAAAAAGTTTACAAAAGTATTTTGTAAAATAAGTTTTTATATAGTATAATAATACCAACAAATACAGGAGGGAAATATGAAAAAATTCATTAAATTATTGTCTCTAATTATTTTTATAAGTATGATTGCTGGTTGTTCTTCAACTAAAGGAAAAACAGAAGCTGTTAAATATAATGATATTAGAGCTACTTTCGTAACTACTCAAGGAGATATTAATTTCTATCTTTACCCTGAGGCAGCACCAATAACTGTAGCAAACTTTATAAATTTGGCTAAAAGAGGTTATTATAACAATACTAAGTTCCATAGAGTTGTTGAAAACTTTGTTGTTCAAGGTGGAGACCCTACTGGTAAAGGTGATGGTGGTCCTGGATACACTATTCCAGATGAATTCGTTAATTGGTTAGACTTCTATCAACCTGGTATGCTTGCTATGGCAAATACTGGCCCTAACACA
>NZ_CAMQYW010000247.1 GCF_947039425.1 uncultured Cetobacterium sp.
TTCCTCTTTAGGACCTATTGTATTTATTACTCCAAAAGATAGAATGTTATTTAATTTGCCTTTACTGTATAATAACTCTTTTTTAAAATCAAAACCTATTTCTAAATCTCCAGTATTAGTTGTAAATTTGTCTACACCAATAGAAAGTTGATCAGTTGAATAACCTTCATTAACTTTATCTTGATTTACAAAGTAGTAACTTAGTTTTACTTTAGGTTCTATTATCCACTGGTTATCTATATTTATTGAGTACTTTCCTTCTACAAAGAAATTTAAGGAATTAACATCATATTTTTCATTTGTTTTAAATGAATCATATTGATTAGAAACACTTCTATCAACATCATTAGATGTATATTGATAACCAAGACCTGTCATAAATTTAAATTTATTTATTTCTGTTTTAATAAATGAACCAACATATAATGAATTTCCATCAATTGAATTAGAACCTCTAAAGCTAACATCTTGATTATTTCCTCCAAACACTAATCCTAAAGAACTTTTATTAGATAATCCATATTCAAATGTTGTAAGTCCACCAACTGTGTTTGTTGTAGTTTTATAATTTCTATGACCTGTATCAAATCCATAATGGCCTTTACCAGAAACTTCATTATCAACTTTAACACCTGTGTAAATGGCTTTACCTTGAACTATCCATTGATTGTTATTTGGCTTTATTGTTAGATAAGACATATTATCTTCAAATAGTTTTAAACTATCTCTACCTGACTTTAAAGTATAAGTATAAGGATTATTAGTGCTTATTTGATCTAAAATTCCTAAAAGACCAGCCATAGCATCATCATATGTTTTTATTGGAGTTGTTGTTGCTTTAACTAATAAAGCTTCAGGAATTCTATCAACAAATGTTGTATTAGCTAGTTTTCCTAATTCTCCAGAAGAAATAATAGATTTATAAGAGCTGTTTAAATGATCATATAATTCAGGACCCATTGTTAAAGGATCTACTGGTAATTTATCAATAACAGATATTTTAATATGTTTTCCATTAGAACCATCAACTAAAGTAGCATCTAAAACTATTGAATCTGTAATTAATTTATCTGTATTATCATAATTTGTATTTAGAGATGGATTAATAGATGTTTCTCCCATAGATATAATTGTATTTTCTCCAAGTCCATTTAAGCCAAGATTTAATTTACCTCCACTTGAATTAACAATACCGCTATTTTCATATAAAGAATGACCAATAACTTTTCCATTGGAATCTTTTTTAGTTGTATCAATTCGTAATGTTAAAATTCCACTAGATAAAGTTATATTTTCAGCTCCAGTAATTTTAGATGTTTCAAATAAAGTTGTATTCCCATTGATATTTAAATTTTCAAATTCAGAAATATTATTATAAATATTTAAAGTTTTATTTGAATTAATAAGATTAAGAGTATCTTTTCCAATTCCTCCAATAAGATCTCCATTTATTTGTGTAGAAGTAGCAATAGACAAATTATCATTTCCATCATTTAAATTCACATCTCCATTGATAATAGAATCTCCAAGAATAGAGATTCTATTATTATCATTATCACCTACAATAACATCTATATCATTTTTTAACCCACCGCCATTAAAAGTAGTATTTGTTGCTTGTAAACTATTTTCACCTTTTAAATATACAGCAGTTTCATATCCATTAATTATGCTATCATTAATATTAATATTTTTATCAATAACTAGAGCTCCAATATTAATTCCAGCCCCGTTTATTATTAAATTATCATAATTTGTTAATTCAGATGATGATATATAACTATCTGTAGAAAGAGTTTTCTCCTCAGTCTTATTCCCGTTTTTATCGTACCTTTGTGCATTTATTATAGAATATCCATTATTAGATGTATTATTACTACCATTAAAAATTTCTTTTATTTCATCTTTTTCATTTAAAAGTATCTCTATTCCATTATTGTTATAAGCATCTATTATATCACTAGAAATAATATGTTTACCAGCTAATATTCCATTATTAGTAACATTTCCAATACTTCCATTATCTGAAATTATTGCATAGTTAGATCCCATAATCATTCCATTATTAAATATATCTCCGATGCTGCTCCTCTTCGTAAAAAAACCATAGCTAGAACTAATAATTCCATTTCCTGAAATTGATGTATGAGAAGAATTTGAATATCCACCAATAATACCGCTATTATTTATATTACCTATACTGCTATGACTATGGTCATAATTGATGTTATTACTTAGACTTAATATACCGTTTCCAGAAAAGAGAGAATCAGAATAATTGGAATATCCATTAATAGTACCATTATTAAATATATTTCCAATATTACTACTACCATCACTATAGTTAGAATTAGAACTTTTACTCAATATGCCATTTCCAGAAATGAAAGAATCAGAATGATTGGAATATCCCCTAAGAACACCGTTATTAAATATATTTCCAATACTACTATGATTACTGTTGTAATTATTACATACACTTAATATAGCATTTTTAGAATATTCTAAATTATTAGAATCAGAATTAATAATTCCATTATTAGTTATATTAACTTTTGGAAGCATAATATTGATAGTTTCATTTAGCGTTCCGTTATTAATCCAATCTTCATAAATATCTAAAGAATATCCAAGTTGTCCAGTAATTAAAAATACAACTAATAAACTTAAATTAATTTTATATCTTCTTTTTAAATACCCTTTAAGTTGTTTTTCTAAATTCTTCATAAAAACTCCTTTTTATTTCATATATACTTTGAAAAGTATTTTTAATCAAGAGTAATAATAAATCATAGATATATTGGATTTAAGTATAGTTAACTAGCTACTTATTATGATCTTATTGGAGATTAAATAATACTCATTGTTTTGATAAATAAAAATAGATAGGAGAGGGAAATTTCCCTCTCCTACCTATTTTTTTGAAAAATCTATTTGTGAGTGATTAATAATACGAGCCGGGGGACTAGTATAGGAATCCTCTCTATGTAAAT
>NZ_CAMQYW010000248.1 GCF_947039425.1 uncultured Cetobacterium sp.
TAAAAAATTAGGGTTCTAAAATATTTAGAATTGTTCTGGCTCAATATGTCCATAATCGCCATTTCTTTTTTTATAAACAATATTCATATCTCCACTTTCAGAGTTAGTGAAAACGTAGAAATCTTTATTCAATGTTTCAAGTTGCAATATAGCTTCTTCAACATCCATTGGTCTAGGATTAAGTGATACATTAACAATTTTTTTAGTTGATTGAACTGTTATTGAATTATCTCCAGCTTCAAAACTAATTTTTTTATCATTATTAACATGATGATTATCTCTTAATTTTTCTTTATATTTAGTCAGTTGTTTTTCTATAATATCTGTAACTTTATCTATTGCAGCATATAAATCATCCTCTTGTGAAACTCCTTTAAGGATTGATCCATTAACAGCTACTCTTACTTCGGCTGTTTGCAAGGGACCTTTTTTTGATCTACCTGCTGATAAGGTTGCATTGATCTCTAGAATATTGTCAAAATATCGTGAAAATCTTGAGAATTTATTTTCGCAATAAGTTCTAATCGCTTCAGTAATAACAATATTTCTGCTAGTAATATTAATAGTTTTCATACAAACCACCCCTTTATTATGGATGTAAAACATCCTTATGACTAACTATACAAGTCTTATAAAAGAATTCCTTTTTTCAAAAGCAGTTTTTTATGAGAGATGTTAGAAAGCTCTCTTGAATGTGTTACTGTTATAATTGTTTGACGTTTTTTTTCATTAATTTGTTTGAAAAGTTTAAAAATTTTCTCACTAGTTTCATCATCAAGGTTACCAGTGGGTTCGTCAAGTAAAAGAAGCTTAGGGTTATTGATAAGAGCACGAGCAATAGCTACTCTTTGTTTTTCACCACCAGAGAGCTCTGAAGGTTTATGATGAGCTCTATTCTCAAGTCCAATATCTTTTAAAAGTTCTAAGGCTCTTTTTTCAATCTCTTTTCTATTTTTAAAATTATTTGTAAGAGCAGGAATCATAATATTTTCTAAAGCTGTAAATTCTGGAAGTAAATAATGAAATTGAAAAACAAATCCAATTTTTTCATTTCTAACTTTATCAATAGAACTACTATCTAAGGAGATTTCTTCTCCATCAATAATTATACTTCCATTTGTTGGAGAGTCTAAAAGGCCTATGAGATTTAAAAGAGTAGTTTTTCCAGATCCAGATTGGCCAAGAATAGAGATAAACTCTCCCTCTTCAACATCGAGACTTAAATCTTTAATAATATTTAAATCTTCAGTTTTAGTAGAATATATTTTAGAAATATTTTTTAATTGTAAAATATGTTTTTTAGTCATGTTTTAAAGCCTCCACAATTTTTAATTTTCCAGCTTTATATGCTGGAAAAATACTAGATAAGAAAATTAAGATTATATTTGAAGAAATAATTGTAAGTAATTCTTTTAATGAAAGTTCAACAGGTACTTTAGAAAGATAATAGATACTTGAAATTTCAGGTAAAGAGTAAGTTTTAATATACCAAAGAAGAGATATAGAAATAAAAGTTCCTAAGAATATTCCAATAAGTCCTAATATTAATCCTTGAATTAAAAATATTTTAACTATACTTTTATTAGAAATTCCCATAGACCTCATAATTCCGATATATCTTATTTTTTCTCTAATCATCATATTTAAAATAATCCAAACAACAAAACCGGCAATAACAACAATTAAAGAAAATCCAATAATCATTACAGTTTTTTCAAGAGAGAGAGCTTTTAAAAGATTTTGATTTAAGTTCCCCCAAGTTCTGTTATATAAGCCTGTGTCTTTATATATTCTATTAGAGATTAAAGTTGCATCATATGGATTTTTTAGTGTTAAATCTAAAGATGAAATTGTACCATCTCTTTCTGTTATATATTGTGCAGTTTTTAAAGGTAAAATAATCATAGAGAGATCATAATCATAATAACCACTTTGAAAAGTCCCCATAATTTGTAAATTTAAATCTTTATTATTAGCAGAAACTAAATTTACAGAATCACCAATATTAGCTCCCATTTGGTTTAATAGTTCTTCTCCTATTAAAATTCCTTTAGGATTATTAAGCTCTATTTTTCCTTGTTTTATTTTACTTTTTAAATTTAAAGCAGTTATAGCATCTTTTAAATTCATTCCTTCTAATTTAACTCCAGCTACATAATTTCCAAGAGGACCATTATATTTAATAATACCTTGAGAAGCTACTTTAGGTACTATGCCTTTAACTTCTGGCCATTTTAAAAACTCTGTTTCTAATTTTTTATAATTTTTTAGATTTCCATTTCCAATAACAGTAACATGACTTGAAAGAGAAAGGATACTATCAATCATATTTTTGTTAAGACCATTTGAAATTCCAATAGATACAGTTAAAACAATAATTCCAATTGCAATACCTAGAATGCCAATAAAACTTTGTTTTTTTCTTTCTAGAATATGTTTTTTTGCAATAAAAAATTCAAAAATCATTTAGTCACCTCATAATTTAATTAGTAAAGAGAGTTTTTATAAGAATCTCTTTTAAGTTTTCATTAGATATATTTATACCTAGAGTATGTTTTAAGTTAGTAATTCTAGTTTCCTCTAAGTATTTTTCATCAATAATATTTTCCATATTTAAGAGTTCAGTTTCTTCAGTGGAAAAACTATTAATTGTTTTTAAAAATAATTGTCCATAATTTTTAAATTTTTGATTACCTATTCCACGTATTTTTAACATTTCCCATCTATTTGAGGGCTTTTTTTCTGCCATTTCCATAAGAGTTAAATCAGATAGAATGATATAGGGGGCAACACTTTCTTTTTGGGCGATCTCTTTTCTTAAGGTATTTAGTTTTTCGAAAATAGGATCTTCAAAATAATCAAAAGAAACTGTTTCATTTGATTTTCTAAAAATAGCTTTTATATCTTTTAAAACAAGATATGCTTTTTGTGTAAGTTTTAAGGTAGGAAAGCTACCGGC
>NZ_CAMQYW010000249.1 GCF_947039425.1 uncultured Cetobacterium sp.
GTCTTTCCTGAAAATTTCATTTTTTTTTAAATATTTTATAAATTTAATCAATACAACTTTATAACATTTGCAGGAGGCATTTTATGATTACAAATATTTACAGTTATTTTTCTTTATTAATTTTATTTATAACAGCAGTACTTTATTGTCAAAAGACACTAAAATTATCTATTTTTAAAGTCATTCCAGGATTAACATTTATTTATTTCGGTGGAATGATGGGGGCATCATTACATATTTGGCAATTAACACCTGAAATTTCAGGTTTTATAGGTTCTTTAAAATATTACTTATTACCGATGATGTTATTTTTGCTTTTATTAAAAAATGATATTAGAGATATTTTCAAACTTGGTCCTAAGTTAATCGGAACCTTCTTTGCAGTAACTCTTAGTATAATCGTTGGTTTTATTATTGTATATATGTTTTTTAAAAGTAAATTAGATCCAGAAGCATGGCAAACATTTGCAATTCTTTCATCATCTTGGATTGGTGGATCTACAAATATGGCAGCAACTCAAGCAGGACTTGGAGTTATTGATGGTTCTCAGGCTTTAACATATGCTTTTTTAATGGATAATATTTGTGCTTCATTTTGGCTTGTAATGCTTATTACTCTTGCTCCTATGAGAGAAAAATTTAATAAGTTTTCAGGAGCTAATAGTAAAGAGATTGATGACATTATATCTCATATGCATTTAAATGCAGCTAAAAACGAGGATAAAAGAGATTATGAATTTATGGATTTTATGTTAACTTTAGGGCTTGGACTTGGAGTAGCTGGAATAGTTTTAGTAATAGGTAAACAAATTATAAATCCAGGAAATTTAACAGAGGTTAATTTCTTATCTCCTATTAGAACTTTCTTTAGTGGTTCTGGATGGGTAGTTATAGTTGCTACTGCATTTGGACTTTTAGGAAGTATGACTCCTTTAAAAAGAATTAAAGGAACAGATCATGTTGGAAATGTTTTACTATATGTTGTAGTAGGATTAATTGCTACTGCTACAGATTTTTCAACTATTAGTTTTGAAGATGCTGCTATATATGTTGTCGGTGGATTCTTAATTTTACTTTTTCACTTAGTTGTTTTATTAATTCTTGCTAAAATATTTAAATTAGATTTATATATTTGTGGAATAGCTTCTCAAGCTAATATTGGAGGAACAGTTTCAGCTCCAATTCTTGCAGGAACTTATGATGATGCTTTAATTCCAGCTGGTTTAATGATGGGTATTTTAGGAACATCTATTGGAACTATTATTGCATTGATTCTTGCTAAGATTTTAGTTTTAATTTAGTTTTATATTAAAACTTATAGAAAGGATCTTAATTCTAGTTTATAGAATTTAAGATCCTTTTTTTATTTTGTGTAAATTTTTTTAAACTTTGTGTATATTTATTATTTGTTAATTGAATTTATTTTATAATATGAATATATTTAATTAATAGAAGGAGAGATATGAAAAAAAGATTTGTACATATTTGTGAAGAGTTAGAATATACATGGTTAGGAAAAGATAATGGTATGGTTCCTGTTTATACTCATAAAATTTTAGGTTATAAGAGTGAAATAGTAACATGTAATCTTAAAGAGGATCTCCCAGATAATTTTAGGGGTATAAAAATAATAAAAATTTCAAGATGGTTTAAAAATATAAAAAACTTTTTCCCTTGGGTTATGTTTTTTAAGAGAATACCTCTTTATTACTATATATTAAAAAATGGAAAAAAAATAGATGTTTTAATGTTATTTCATATAACTAAGTGTAGTTATTGGAATGCTTTTTTTTATAAAAAAATAAATCCTACTGGTAAAATTTATGTTAAAGCTGATTTTAATTTAGATATTTATAATAATGAAATAAGAAAAACTAAAATGAAAATAACTAATTTAAGAGAATTTTTTAGAAAAAAAAGAGAAATTAAAGAGTATAAAAAAAGAAAAAAATTAGTTAAAATGATTGATGTTCTTAGTTATGAAACTAAAGAAGCCTATGAAGCTATGAAAAATAAATATGCTGGAGTTACAGTAAAAGGAGATATTTATCATATTCCAAATGGATATGATGATTTATTTATTGAAAATAATTTCCAAGTAAAACCTTTTCAAGAAAAAGAGAATATATTTTTAACTGTTGGAAGATTAGGAACTCAGCAAAAAAATACAGAATTATTATTAAATATTTTAGAAAAAATAGATTTAAAAAATTGGAAATTTTATTTTATAGGTTCAATAGAATCCTCTTTTCAAGAAAAAATTGATAACTTTTATAATAAAAATCCTGAAAAAAAAGAAAATGTTATTTTCACAGGAGTGATTACGGATAAAAAAATATTATATAGTTATTATAATAGAGCTAAAGTTTTTTTATTATCATCTAGGTGGGAAGGTTTTGCTTTAGTTTTCTTAGAGGCTTTATCTTTTGATAATTATATTTTATCAACTGATGTTGGTGGTGCTCAAGATGTTATTGAAAATAATAAAAATGGAAATATATTATCTAATGAAAATCAGATGAAAGAAAAAATAGAAAATATTATAAATAACAAAGTAGATATTACAATTAGAAGTAATAGTAAAAATTATTTTAAATGGAGTAATCTAATAAAAAAAATAAAATTATAAATAAGGAGATTTTATTATATGAATAAACAGTTTACGCATATATGCTATACACAAACAATATATAGTCTTTTTCTATTTCTATTAATAGAGATAGAAAATAGAGAACAAACTTTATTTATATTTTCTTCTAATATTCCACAAAATATAAGTAATAAATTTAAAAATAAAGTAATTTTAGATTGTAGATTTAAAAAAAAATCTAAATTATATAAATATTTAGAAAAATGGAAAATAAATAAGATTTTAAAAAACAACTTAAAAAATGTTTCTAAAAATGCTAAATCTTATGGTTATATTTTTAGTGATTGTATAGGAAATATA
>NZ_CAMQYW010000250.1 GCF_947039425.1 uncultured Cetobacterium sp.
TAGATTTAATAAGAGAAATAAATCCACCAGTAGCAACAGCACCAGCACCAATATATCTAAGATAATATGACCATATTTCTATAGATGACATTTGTGAAATAGGGATTGGTCCTGGGAAAATAGCAGTAGTTGAATGTGCACCAATAAATTTAATAATTGGGATAAATCCAAACCAACCAAGAAGAGCTCCTGCAAACATAAATATTGCAACTTCTAATCCAACGATAAATCCAACACCTATAAGAGAGGCAACGGCACTTATACCAAAAGATGTAGAAAGTTTACTAACAGCCCAAATAGGGTCTTCGTTGAATATTCCTAATCCCCCACCTATAAATTTAAAAATACCTCCAGATAAGATACCTTTCATAACAACTTTAAGTCCGTCTCCACCTCTATTAGCATTAATAAGGATTTCAGATACGGCAACTGACTCTGGGAAAATAAGTTTTCCATGTTCTTCAACAATTAAATATTCTCTAAAAGGAACAACGAACATAATTCCTAATAATCCTCCAAGAACTGTTATAATTCCAATTGAAATTGGAGTTAATTGTTTTCCCCAAATAAGAATAGCGGGTAATGTATATATAATACCAGATGCAATAGATTCTCCAACTCCACCCATAGAAGCAACTAAGTTAGCTTCTAAAATACTATTTCTTTTAAAAAGTGCTTTTAATAAACCACTAGCAAGAATAGAACCGGGTATAGCTGCAGCAACAGTAAGACCTGTTTTTAATCCTAAATAAACATTTGCAATGGCAAATACTACTGTAAAAATTATTCCCATAATAAGAGTTACTAGGTTAGCCTCTGGGAGGTCAACACTCATAGGAATGAATGGTTCGAATTGTGGTGCTTTTTCTGTGTTCATGTGATACCTTCCTTAATAAATTAGTTAACAGCATATTAAAGTTAATTAAACTGTACTGTTTTTCATGTAACGTACCATTTTTATAACATGATTAAGGATAAAAATCAATACAAAATATTTTTTTCTGTATATGTGTTTTTAAATAAAACACAACAGGCATAAATTAGAAAATAATGTGCAAAAAAATAAAAAAAGACATTTTTCATGTCTTTTTAAGTTTTTATTTTTATTTGTGATATTTAAATTTTAAAAATAGATGATCTAAACTTCTTAATAAAAGACCAAAAAAAAGTAGAGGAAATAAGTAAAATTTAGCAGAATAGTCGATAATTTTATTGTAATTATTTTTTCTTTCTAACATGTTGTTTTCACCCCTTATTTCATTAACAGAAGAATTATATAATAGTTTTAAATTAAAATCAAGCTATAAATAAAAAACTTGAAAGAGTATTGGAAATATGATAAAATTTAAGTTAAAATAGAACAAAAAAATAGTACTGTAGTACTAAAAAATCCACAAAAAAGGGAGATGTTTAATGGAAGAAAATTTAGAGAAAAGGTATGGATTTTCTGTAGCTTTTTCAATGGTAGTAGGGATAGTTATAGGAATTGGTATATTTTTCAAAGCAAATCAAATTTTAGTAGCAGCAGAATTGAATCCGAAAATAGCAATATTAGCTTGGATTTTAGGAGGAACGATATCGATTTTATCAGGATTAACAGCAGCAGAAGTTGGGGCAGCTATACCAGAAACAGGTGGAATGATAGCTTGGATAAAGAAAATATATGGAGATAAAATTGCTTTTTTAGTTGGATGGGCTCAATTAATTGTATATTTTCCAGCGTTAATAGGTTTGATTTCGTATTATTTTGCAGTTTTTACAGGGAATTTCTTAGGAATAGAAGATGGGAACACTTTCTTTGTAGCTGGAACAGCATTTTCTGCAATAATATTTTTATATAGTATCAATATTTTAACAACAAATGTAGGTGGTAAAATTCAGACATTTGCAACAGCGGCTAAAATGATTCCATTACTTTTAATAACAATATTTGGATTTTTATCTAAAAATAATCCATCAGGAGTTTTTTATATGTCACAACATATGGTAGAAGCAAGTACAAAGTCACCAATTGTTCTACTTGGATTATCTTTAGTTCCTGTAATGTTTGCTTTTGACGGATGGATATATGTTGGAACAATAGCGGGAGATTTAAAAAATGTGAAAAAAGACCTTCCAAGATCAATTATATTAGGAATAGGATTTGTAGCACTGTTTTATGTTCTCTTAAATGTAGCTTTATTAAATGTATTTTCAGCAGAAGAATTAGTAAAGGTAGGGATGTTTGGAGTTGCGACAAAATTATTTGGATCGCTAGGAGCTAAATTTATATTTTTAGGAATTATGATTTCAGCATTTGGTGGTTTAAATGGAATGATATTAGCTTCGACAAGAGTTCCTTATACTTTAGCTATTGAAGGACATTTACCAAAGAAAGAATTTATAGGGAAGATAGATGAAAAACATAAACAACCAATTAACTCATCATTAATTATGTTGTGTTTATCAATAATTTATTTAATAACAATGATTGTAACTGGAAAACCAGATGTATTTGGAGATATTCCAGTGGCACTATTTTGGTTATTTTATTGTTTAATATTTTTAGGTTTATTTATTTTGAGAAAAAGAGAGCCTAATTTAGAAAGACCATATAAAGTACCATTATATCCAGTTGTTCCATTGCTTGCTTTAATAGGAGGAGCTTCAATATTTATATATGCAGCAATTAATGCACCTATGTATATGGGAATATCATTAGCTTTAACATTAACAGGATTATTTGTATATAGAAAAAAATAAGAAAAAATAAATACCCCTCTCTTGTGTTAGTAAGAGAGGGTTATTTTTATTTTATAAAATGGCAAGCACAAGCATAATCATCTTTTAAATTTATTAATTTAGGAGTTTCTTCTGCACAAATATCTTTACTTAGGCTACATCTAGTTCTAAAGGCACAACCAGATGGTGGATTTAATGGACTTGGAATCTCT
>NZ_CAMQYW010000251.1 GCF_947039425.1 uncultured Cetobacterium sp.
TTACCTTTAGAAGTTTCAACAATAAGGAGTTTAGATAATTCTATTTTACTTAAAACATTTGGAATTACCGATATAAATATAAATGATATTCTTTTAAAAGGATGTCAAAGCAAAATAATAGAGATAAATGGAAGAAAATTTTATGAAATAAAAAATAGAGAGTTTAAAGTGGGCTTAGAAATTGAACTGAAAAAAGACGGAAGTTTTAAACCAATTTTAAATAATTATTACTATAAAATATATAAAAATAATAATTTAAAAAGATTTATATTTAATGTGAATTTATTAAAAAATATTTTTACAGGAAACACTATAGATTTAAAGGGAAGATTCTTAACTGGGAAAATATCTTTTGAAAATAGAATAGAAATAATGAAATTAAGTTTATTAGAAGAAGAGATTTTTAATTTACAAAAAATAGGAAAAGAAAAATTGTTGCAAGAGGAAAATTCTTTTTATTCTTTAGCTTTACTATTTTTAAAAGAACAAGAAAAAGATATGAGTACATGGATTAATATAAAACTTAGTAAGGTAGAAAACCTTAATATAGGAGATACTTTAATAATAAAAAACATTCATGAAATAAAAGGAAATGATTATGATTTACTAGAAATTATAGAGACATCTCCAATATCTAGTAAAGAGATTCAAGATGAAAAAATTATAGGGTATAAAAAAACTTGTAAAGTGAAAATAGAAAAGATACTTAAAAAATAAGTAAAGAGGTGCTAGTGCAAATGTTAGATGTTAAGATAAATAGGGAAGAATTTTTTAAAAGTTTTGGAATAACAGATGAATATTTTAAATCTACAGAACTAAATTGGGAAGAACTAATAAAGATTTATGAAGACTATACAGAACTTGTACCTTATTTAGAAAAAGAAGCAGAGCACATTTTGTCTAAATTAATTGATACAGAGGGAGTACACTCAGTAAGAAGAAGAGTGAAGAGACCAATTCACTTAATAGAAAAGATAATAAGAAAAGGCAAAAAATATTCTGAAAGAGGAATAACTGTAAACAATTATAAAGAGATCGTAACAGATTTAATAGGAATTAGAGTTCTTCATTTATTTAAAGATGATTGGAAATGTATTCATGGAGAGATCACAAAATTGTGGGATACAAAAGAAACTCCTCAAATTAATATAAGAAGAGGAGACTATAATATTCCAGATCTTAAAAACAACATTCAAGATTTAAATTGTGAAATAATTGTAAGGGATCATGGATATAGATCGATCCATTATTTAGTGGGAGTTCCAATTACAAAAAAAGATGAAGCTTTAGTTGAAATCCAAGTAAGAACAGTATTTGAAGAAGCATGGAGTGAGATAGATCATTTAATGAGATATCCTTACGATATAGATAATCCTGTAATAACTGAGTACTTAGCTATATTCAATAGAATAGTGGGAAGTGCTGATGAAATGGGAATGTTTATTAAAAAAATGAAAAAAGAATTTTCAAATGGAAAAGGAATGGATGATAACTGTAGAGAGTTAGATTTGAAATTCAAGTAAAAAGAAGAGTTTCGACTCTTCTTTTTTTTAAGAAAAAGAGGTGGTTTAGTGAGGGAAGTTTTTATTATTTTAAAGGATTACTTAGTTTTAATCAATATTATTTTTGCTTGTGTAGTTATTTTTTTAGAGAGAAAAAGACCAGTATTTACACTTTTTTGGATAACGATACTTTTATTAACATCATATTTTGGATTTATTATGTATCTATTTTTTGGTGTTAGTTTTAAAAAGAGAAGAGCTCTTGAAAAATACTATATAAAAAATAGGAAGGGATATTCTAAAAAAGAAAATGAAATGAATTTACCTAGTTTAAAAAAATGGGAAAGTTTAAGTAAGTATTTAGATAGTGTATTATTAGGAGAGATGACTCATAATAATCATTTTACATTTTTTAATGAACCAATAGATTTCTTTGTAAATTTAAAGCTATCTTTAATGGAGGCTGAAAGAAGTATTTATATGGAGTATTTTATTTTTGATGATGATGAAGTGGGAAAGCCAATATATGATATTCTTTTGGAAAAGGCAAAAAATGGGCTAGAGATTAAAATTATTGTAGATGGAGCAGGAACAAGAGGAGTTGGAAAAGAAAGAAGAGAGGAACTTTCAAAGGCAGGTATAAAGTTTGAAATATTTTTCCCATCATATTTTCCTTTTATAAAAATAGGAAATTTAAGAGCTAATTATAGAGATCATAGAAAAACAACTGTGATAGATAACAAGGTATGCTTCTCAGGAGGTCTAAATATAGGTAAGGACTATATTGGTAAAGGAAGACTGGGGAAGTGGCAAGACATTGGTTTTAAAATACGAGGAGAGGCTGTAACAGACTATTTACATGAGTTTGAAAGAAGCTGGAAGTTTTTACAAAAAGATAAAAATAAAATCTTTGAAAAACCAGTTTTAGAGTTGAAAAATTATAAGGCAACTCCCATTCAAATTGTAAGTTCTGGGCCTAATTATGAATATCATACAATAAAAGATACATTTTTGTCACTAATACTAAAAGCAGAGAGGTGTATATATATACAAACTCCATATTTTATACCTGATGAACCAATATTAGATGCTTTAAAAATGGCTTTAATGTCAGGAGTAGAAGTTAAGATTAATATTCCGTCAGTAGGAGATCATGCATTTGTATATTGGGCAAATCAAAACTTTTATGGAGAGTTAATAGAAAAAGGAGCTCAAGTTTATAAATATAATGAAGGGTTTATTCATAGTAAAATGGTTCTTGTAGATGGAGAGATTGGGTTTTTAGGAACAGCGAACTTTGATTATAGAAGTATGTATCAAAATTTTGAAATGAGTATCTTAATTTTAGGAGAAAGTTTAGAAGTTTTAGAAGATAGATTTAAAAAAGATATTAAAGACTCTACACAAGTTAGTGTAGAGGA
>NZ_CAMQYW010000252.1 GCF_947039425.1 uncultured Cetobacterium sp.
ACTTGGGACATAATCATTTTTAATTACATTAGGACATTATCATATATAATTCACACGATTAAAAAAATCGCTATTTTTTTCTTGACTTTTTTATAAATTTTAAATATACTTAACGGAAATAATTTGAAAAGGAGGTAATTTTTATGTTTATATTTAGCTTAATATTTATAATAATGACTAGTCTGCTATTAATACAGCTGATATTTTTTATGTTAAATTTTTTAAGGCTTTTTATAGACAATCTTTTTTTTCTAAAATATAATTTAAAAATTTTTATTAACATTTAAATTTTTATTAATTTAACATTTAAAAATTGTTTATAAGCAGCCAAAATCATTGGTTGCTTTTTTTATACTATTTTATATTATTGGGAGTGATAATTATGAAAATTTATTTAAATGTTTTTAAAAATATTTTTAAAGGAACTTTATTCATTTTTTTATTTATTTTAATTTCATCTAAAGATCTTATTGCTAAAAGTGAATTTAAAAATGAAATTATAGTAGCTCAACGTGCAGATGCTAAGACTCTAGATCCTCAAAAAAGTATTGATACTATATCAAATAGAGTTATTAATACTATGTTTGAATCTCTTTTATTTATTGATGAAAATTTAAAAATTGTTCCAAGTCTTGCTAAAAGTTGGAAACGACTTGATGATTTAACGACTATTTTCTATTTAAAAGAAAATATTTACTTTCATAGTGGTCATCATATGACATCTGAAGATGTTATCTTCTCATTAAATAGAGCTCGAGAATCTATTCAAACTGGATACTATTATTCTTTATTTGAAAATATTATTCCCTTAGATAAATATACAATTAAAATAACAACTTCTAAACCCTTTGGAGCTATGTTCAATTATCTAGCTTCTTCAGGAAGTTCTATTGTTTGTAAAAAATCTGTTCTTAGTTTAGGAGAAAAATTTGCTCAATCACCAATAGGCACAGGTCCTTATAAATTTAAAAAATGGATTCCAGGTGAAATGATTGTTCTTGAAAAATTTAACAAATATCATAAAGAATTAACAAATAATAAAAATTTAATTATAAAAATTGTTCCAGAAGTTACAAATAGAACTATTGCTTTAGAAACAGGTGAAGCTGATATTGCTTTTGATATAGGAACACTAGATCGTTCTTTTTTAAAATCTCATAATGATTTAAAACTAATTGAAGTAGATGCACCTTCAATTTTATATCTTGGATTTGATAAAACTAATCCTTTATTTTCAAATAATTTAAAATTAAGACAAGCTATTGCATATGCTATCGATAATAAAGTTCTTGCTGACATTGTTTTTATGGGCGGAGCTACTCCTGCTGATTCTCCTATGCCACCTATAGTCCCTGGTTATAATTCTAATATAAAAAAATATAATCAAAATGTTGAATTAGCTAAAACTTTACTTAATGAAGCTGGTTATCCTAGTGGTCTTAATCTTGATTTATGGATAACCAACCAATCTACATGGATAGATATAGCTACAATTATTCAAGACCAAGTTAAACAAATTGGAATTAACTTAAATATTAAAATATTTGAATGGGGTGCTTATGTATCTAAAACAGCTTTTCCTAAAAAATCTTTATATTTGTTATCGTGGAATGTTAGTTCAATTGATGGAGATCCTGCTCTTTATCCTCTTTTCCACTCAGAAGAAAAAGGCGGATCTGGAAATAGAAGCTTTTATGATAATACAAAAGTAGATTCTCTTCTATTAAAGGCTAGAACAACAGCTGATCAAATTAAAAGACATAAACTTTATGGTCAAGTCCAAGAAATTATTCAAGAAGAGTTACCTCACTATACTCTTGTTTATCCTAAATATAATTTAGGTGCTAAAAAATCAGTAGAAAATTTAATTCTTCAAAAAAATGGTTATGTTAATTTAGCAAAAATTTATATAAAAAATTAAAAAGGAGTCTTTATGAAAGTAAAAATTTTAGCAAAAAAACTAAAAGATGATGTTATTAAATGGAGAAGAGAGTTTCATATGTATCCTGAAGAAAGTTTAAAAGAATATGAAACTTCAAAAAAAATATTAAATGAATTAAGAAACTTTGGTATTCAATGTGAAATAATAGCTGATACTGGAGTTGTTGCTACTATTCACGGATATGCTCCTGGAAAAACTGTTGCTCTTAGAGGAGATATTGATGCTTTAGCTGTGATAGAAAAAACAAATAAAGAATATTCTTCTAAAACTCATGGACTTATGCATGCCTGTGGGCACGATTGTCATGGAGCAATGTTACTTGTTGCTGCTAAATTGCTCTTTCAATTAAAAAATGAATTTAAAGGTACAATTAAACTAATCTTTCAACCAGGAGAGGAGATTGCTAAAGGAGCTAAAAAAATGATTGAAAATAGTGTTTTAAAAGATGTTGATGCTATTTTAGGAATTCATGTTTCTTCTGATCTTCCCACAGGAACTATTTCTTATGAAGCTGGTCCTAGATTAGCTTCTGCTGACATATTTAAAATTAATATTTTTGGAGAAGGAGGACACGGTTCAAGACCAGATCAATGTATTGATTCTGTTGTTGTTGCTTCAGCCATTGTTATGAACTTACAAAGTGTAGTAAGTAGAGAATTTTCACCCTTAGAACCAACAGTCTTAACAGTAGGATCCATTAATTCTTAATGCTGTTTTGGAAGGAACTACTCGGTGCTATAATAACAACATTCTACAAAACTTTCCAACTATTAATGATCCTAATTTATCTTTAGTGACAAAAACTACTTCAATAGTGCGACACGTTTCGTAATGAAAAGTTACGACATGTTAAAAGTAGCTTAATAAAAGCGAATTAACAGAGAACTGTATTTTCGAGAAGTAGAATGAAGGAGTAACGCCCTGAAATGCTTCCTCTGATACTCCGATATGCGATTAGATTCTAACTAAATCTAA
>NZ_CAMQYW010000253.1 GCF_947039425.1 uncultured Cetobacterium sp.
CTCCGAAAATTAAAATTTCAGCAACATTATTTTTTTTCTTTACCGCTCTCCACCACGACATTTGTCTCACCACCTTTTAGTTCTCTCGATTTTCTTTTTAACTCTTCTAATTTTAGTTCATTTAATACTTCTCTTTTTCTTTGATTTTGGATTTTATCATATTCTCCTAATCCTAAAGCTTTCATTTCTCTTTCTCTTGTTGATAAGCCATTATTAATTTTTTCTATACTTGCTCTAACCTCTTTAATAGGATCTATTTGTCCTGGACTACTTCCTATCCATTCACAACTTAAATATGCTCTTCTTTTAAGTAAATCTTCTTTATAACCCTTTAATTCAATTTGTTTTTTATCTATCAAATAATCAACAAATTCAGAGTATATAGGATTACAAAATTCAATTAAAAAATTCTGTCTATGAACTAAATATGTTCTCCAGGCTTCATTTAAAGCTGCACGAGATGCTGAATAACTTTTGTTAAAATAACTTATTAAAACATCATTTGGTATCTCTAAAGCCGCTCCAATTTTCTTTATAATAGACCCTATAAATGTATCTAATGGAGAATACTGTCTATTAGGATTTGCAAATACAATGTCCTGTCCTGGAGCTAATTCTCCAAAATTTCCAGAATCAAATTGTAATATAGGAATCTCTTTAGCTGGTTTTTCTCCTAATTTACTTGCACCTTTTAACATAGTTTCTTGACTTTCATTTTTTATAAAAGCTGAAAATATGGTTGAAACGGCTATATTTTTTAACTCTGCTCTTCCAACTTTTGTTATTTGATGCAATTCTTCTATCAAAGGAGATAAAAGAGGAATCCCTCTTTTTTGCCCTATTCTTTCAGAATCAAAAACATGTATTATATTTCTTCTACCTGATTTTTCTCCAAATATTGGGACTTTAACAACATCTGTTTTTTCTTTATCTCTAGCAAAATAATATGCTACTGGAACTCCTTCAGGGTCTGTCTCAACTCCTTTAACAATTGTGTCACTATCACTTCCATTAGGTGATACACAATTTGCTGAATCTAATAATCTAACTTTTAATTCGAAAGCTTCTTTTAAATTACTTTTATATGGCATAACAGCAAATGCTTCACCATCAACTAATTTAGATGTCATTGCTAAAGCTTGTAATTGATAGAAATTCTTCATTCTGTTATAATCACATTCTGTTGATTCTGCCCAGTATTCCCATAAAGACTCTAATCTATCCTCTAGCTCCTCTGCTTCCTCTTGTGATATGCCTATAATCTTATAATCAATTGTTGATTTTAGTTTTAATCCTATTCCAATTGAATTAGTTCTTATTTTTCTAATTGCAGCTATTCCTACAGAATTTCCCATATACATTTCTCTAGATCTAGCTTTCAAAATATCTATATTATCTGATATATCTTCATCTGGAGTATTTAAAAAAGAATTAATATCCATTAAAGCTTTATTTACTAAACTTGCACCTGATCTACTGTAATTTGAAAAATCTTGTCTTTGAGGAATCCCTTTACTTTGAGTTCCTACTTTTCTTTGAGTTTTTTTTCCCACAACTTACTCCTTATTTCAATGCTATTGAAATTATCCCAATTCCACCACTATTATTATTTTCTAACTGAATACACCTCTCTTCCCATAGTTTTATTCCTATTTGTACATCTTTTAAATTTGCTTTTTTTAATTTAATTCCTGCTTTTGTTTCATATTCTTGACCTAGTAAAATTGCTTCCTCTGCTAAAAGATATTCTCTATATCTTTGCCTTGCTTCTTCTAAAGTTAATCCTGTACTCATAGTCAACTCCATAAATATATTTTATTTACTTTTATTTTTTTGATTTTTTAAAATTCTTTCTATTTCTTCAACATCAATTCCAATAGTTAGTAATATTCCAATTATATATGCTCTTATATCTAAAGCTTCATTTCTTGGTCTTATCTTTTCCCATATTATATTTCCTCTTTTATTAATCTTTTTAACTTCTCCAGTTATGCTTTCAAAATATTCTTCATCATATCCATATTTAGGATTTGAATTAAAATGACAATAACCTTCTCCTGGCTTATTAACTAATAATCTTGCAAATACAATGTTTTTCAAGGTATTTACTCCTAAAGAAACTAAATTAACTCTTTTACATTTGGTTAATTTAAATCCATTAAATCCAGGTCTTCCATTTCCTCCTATTCCTTTTATTCCATATACTGCTCTTTCTTGTCTTGCTGAAATAAAGTCATAAGCTTCATCTGTATAATGTCCTCCTGTATCTATTGCTGTTACTTCTACTCTTAAAGTTCTTCCTGTTTCCTCATCTATAAATTTTTTATTTATATATTGATCTAATCTATTCCAAGTTGATTTTTCACTTAAATTTCCTGTAACTTTATATGTTCCAAGACCCCAACTTTCCATTTTTAAGCCATAACCAACATATTCAAGTTGAAACCATCCATCTTGAACATCGATAGCTAATGCTATCACTCCAACTTGATCTGGAAGTTCTTTATATCTTTCTCTTCTTTTAAATAAAGCTTCATGTCCTATTGTCTGTTCAAGCTCTTCATCCCATGTTTCACCAAGTACAGTATTATGAAATGCTTTTAATTTTTCTAAATCATCTTTTTTTTCTAAATATTCTTGTACTATTTTCTTCCAAGTTACCCAAGGACTTGCAAGTGCTGATAACTTGTACCCATACATATTTTTTTCATTATTTTTATGTATCCACATCCCCTTTTGTTGTCCTCCTGCTTTCCAACTATCTTCATTACTCTCTGTTTCACATATTGGACAAACCATTGTAGGTTCTACTTGTATATCTTCTGAAAATCTCATTCTATCCCATGAAAAAGTTACATACTCTCCACACTCTGGACAAGGTATATGCCATTCTCCTTGAGTTGAATTTAAATACT
>NZ_CAMQYW010000254.1 GCF_947039425.1 uncultured Cetobacterium sp.
TTTGAGTATTTCATATTTCTTTTGAATTAACTTTAAATTTTCAAAAAACAACTTATAATTTCTCATTTTGACCCTCCTTTTTTATTATAGACTTTTACACCCTAATTAACGTTTTTTATAAGGTTAAAACGCAAAAAAAAGAGAGATAATATCCCTCTCCTACTTTAGTTAATTTTTATTTAAAATATTATTTATTTTTTCTAAATATTTTATTATTTCTATTTTTTCTTTTTCTTTTAATTTTTCAGTTCGTTCATTTATATTTGTAAGTAAGTTTTCATAATTTTTAAAATTATATTGTGCTACAAAATCTATTTCCTCTTTAACTTCAATAACATCATTACACTGAAGATTATTTATAATCTCTTTAATCTCCATATCTTTATTAATAGACTCTATATACTTATCTTTATATTCTGAGCTTGATATAATCTCGATATATTTCACTGGTAGTGTTGCTATAAGAGATTTTTTAGAATTATCTACTAATAAATATATTTCATATCTATTTCTATATCTAAGGGCAGTTCTAACACTAACTCCATTACACTCTAGCCACTTGCTATAGACTCCCTCTTTACTCCCTGATTTTGCTAATTTATTATAAACTTCACTAAAAATTCTTCCTAGTTCAATTATATTTTTAGTTTGTATCTTAAATAGTTCAATAGATCTATCCTTTAAAAAATTAACAAGTTCTTCCTCTTCTGCGATAGTATTTATAACATCTAAGTTCATATATTTATCTAAATTTTCATCTAATACTATTGGAGGGTCTGTTGTTCCAACCATTTCTTTTAATCTTTTAGTTACATCAGTTTTATTTAATCTATTTTTAATTTTATCCTTCATTTTCAACTCCCTAAAAAAGCTTCGGTCACATGTCCGACACTTTTAAAATTTTTATATTTGTTCTATAACATCTAATAATATCTCTTGAATTTGTTCTGCTGTTTTATTTGAAAACTGCCATATTGATTTTTTACTATCTAACATGTTTTCAAGAAAAGATACGTGATTAATAGGTTTGCTTATAAAAATTGGACTGTCTTTTAAGTCAGCTTTTAAAGCTTCATAATATTTTTTTTGATTTTGACTAGCTCTATATCTATTTGTAACAATTGCTTTTACTTTTTTTATATCCACTTCTTTTAAAAGATTAATAACACTTTTTAAAGTTACTTCATCTGCATAAGTTGGAATAATAATTGAGTCTGTTTTCTCCAAAAATACAGCATCTAATTTTAAAATTGCAGTACTATCAATAATAGTATAGTCATATTCCTCTCTACACTCATCTAAGAAAACAGGTAAATTTTTTAAAAATTGATTAGAAAATTTATTGTCCTCTAAAGGTAAAAAATATAAATTTTTACTTAATCTAAAGTATTCTCCCTCTTTTCTTGATACTTCAGCTTTCAATCCATTTTTAAATTCTAAAAATCCACTTAATAAATAGTCAAATACATTATTTTGTGAATCTGATGTAAGTATTAATACTTTATTTTCTGCAAGGGCTAATCCTGAAGCTAGTTGAGTTGTTAAAAAAGTTTTCCCAACACCACCTTTGTTATTTTTTATAGTTATTATTTTTCCCATTACTTCCCTCCCAAAACTTAAAAACAGATTCTTTTAAATCTTTTTATTTTCTTTTATTTAAAAAATCTTACCATAACTTGCTATTTAATACAACATTTACAATTAAGAAAATTATGCTTTTTTTAAAATGTTAAAATTGATATTGGAGGAAATGGAATACACTGGAATGATGAATTAGATTTAAGTGATCTTGAAATTTAGAAAAATAGCAAGAGATAATCACTTAACTTTACCCTACCCACCCTATACTGCAAGGTACTCTATTAAATTAAATATTATAATTATCATTTCTAATAATTTTGCATTGCACAAAATATCTTTATTTTTATAGGTTTATAGAGTATATAAATAATAAAATGTTTTAAGGGGGCAGAAAAAATGAAAAAAACTAACAATTATTTTAAATTGGAAAACCTTCTTATTGATGACTACAAAATTAAAGAAAGTGACAATTACAAAATAGTTTCTCTTTTCTCCAATGCTTATGAAAAATTTGTTTTTGCTATTATTGAAAGATATGGTAATAACTCAATTGCCTTTCCCAGTCAAAGAAAAATCGCTCAAACTCTACTTTGTTCCAAAAGCCAAGTTGAAAAAACTATAAAATCTTTAAAAGAAAAAAATCTAATTATCCTTACAACACATCCAGATAAACAAACCAAAATATATACAACTTGTAATTTACAAGAGAGATATTTAGAACTTTATGGGCCTCAAACACCACCCTCTAAAAAAAGAACCCCTACCCTATATAATACGAACAATAAAGAACTAGAGAACAAAAACAATAGTAAAATAACTAATAACAGTATAAATCAAGAAAAATTAAATGAAATTTCAAAATTAATTGATGAAATTATAAATGAAACAAAAATCAAAATAAACTTTCAAACTAAAAAAAACATTTTAAATTTAACAGCTTTAAAAAGTATTTCTACAGAGAGGATCTTTATTCCAAAAGTGGAACAAAGGGCAAGGATACATATATAAGGCTCTTAAATTTGATTGGATTCTTAAAGATGAAAAAATAAAATCAACCATACATAATATTGCTTTAAATAAAGTGCATGAAAAAAAAGCAATAAGTATAGCTATTGAAAGAGGTATGTCCTTTGATATTTTA
This sequence comes from uncultured Cetobacterium sp., assembly GCF_947039425.1. GTDB lineage: Bacteria > Fusobacteriota > Fusobacteriia > Fusobacteriales > Fusobacteriaceae > Cetobacterium_A. Next base: position 2,723 of record NZ_CAMQYW010000254.1, read on the forward strand.
AATGCTATGAAAAAAAATGCTTTTAGTATTTATTGTAAAACTCTTGAAAATCTCTTAAATGGAAGTTTAGAAAAAAATTGATTTTATATGCTATAATCCCCTTATATCAAAGATACAATACAGAATCTTGGAGGGAGATATGAGTTTAATTTCAAATAGAAATATAACCATGTATGATGAATTAAAAAAAT
>NZ_CAMQYW010000255.1 GCF_947039425.1 uncultured Cetobacterium sp.
TTCCTTTTACAGCAACTTCTAAAGAAGCATAATTGATTATTTTATCTTTTAAAGGTATTGGTTTTAATAAACTAAACCCTTTGACTATTGTATTTTTTATTCCCATTGTTGGTCTCCTTAGTTGTTTTGATTAATTAAAGCCTCTATTTCTTCAGTAGAGGGAAATTGCATATTTGTTGATAATGTTTTTATTAGTTCATCAAGTTTAGTAAAGTTAGGCTCTAATACAGTTGTAACAATATTTCCTCTATCACTTCTTCCTGGAATCCAAAACTTACAAAACTCTGTAAATCTTCCTGTTGTTTTAGCTATTAAACTCATGTCTTAACTCCTTTCAAATCTATAATTTCCTAGTTCTTCATAAGTAAACTCTCCTAACTCTTCATAAGTAAAGTCTTCCCAGTACCTATTCCATTCTATTTCTAATTTAATACCAGCAACTTTAATTCTTGATGCGAAATTGTAAGCATCCTCCATTTTTATACTATCTGGAATAGTTATACGAATCTTTCTTATATCAATAATGTCTGTTTGTACATCAGTTTGAGAAATATTAAAGAATCTTGCTACAAGTTGAATAATGGTATCATCATCACCCATACAATTTGACATATCATAAGCTATCTTTACTCTCTCTAAGTAGTTAGGGTCATTATCTCCAAGCCTAAATTCAAGTATATTAGAGCCTAATTTATCAATATTATCTCCATAGTGATTATCAAATAGAACTAAATCATTACTTTCCTTAAAAGACATTAGTAGTTCATTAATTTCTACTCTAAAGACATCTAATAGATCTTTAACAAGAGAACTTTCTTGAACTTTAAATATATCTGTTAATTTAGAGTTTAAAGCTTCTATTTTCTTCTCAGTAAACATATTAAACTACCTCAATATCAGTATAGAAAAGTTGACCACTTCTAATATCAATATTCTCTTTATTTAAGTGATTAAGGTCTGTTCCTATAGTAGCTTCAAGCTCTAATATTCCGTTATCAACGTTATAGGCTTTTGTTTCTATTTGGTTATGAATAATCTTTCTAGCTTTAGAATAATTACAAAAGGCTATATAATCATTAATTTGTTGTTTAATACTATCTTTTAACTGATCTACACTAGATGTTGAGTTAATAATTCTAACTCTTACATAAAGTTTTATCTTTTCAAACTCCTGGAACCGTATATCTACTTCTTGGCCACTTACATTTTGGACCTTGTATAAAATATCTCCTTCAGTTTCTATTCCAAGAGGTCCATATTTGTGTATAGTTTTAGCTACAAGCTCACTTGCTATACCATCTATCCAACATTTAAAACGTCCTGGACCTATTCCATTTGCATCAACAGAATCAGTTCTATTTTCAAGAACAAGTACACTATTAACACCAGTAGTTTTTCTAAGTTGTGCTTGAATAGCATCAGCAGTAGAACCACCTTTAGACCTATTAGCTATTTTTAATGTTTCTCTATATAGATCATCATTTTCAATATTGTCTCCTCCAGTTGCTGGAGTAATATTAGTTAAAGAGATAATTCCACTAATAGAGTTTACAAGTTCAGTAATTGTTCCAATATTTGAGTTATAATCAGTACCAGTGTTTTCTGCTATAGCTTGAACACTTCCTACTCTTGTTTCATTGTCTATAATAAGCTGAGAAACAGTATAGTAATTAAGACCTGTATCTTTTATCCTAATGTAAGTATTCTTAGGAACTATGACTGTATTATCGCTTTTAAATTCAATTGTAGTTGTTGCATACTTTCCTAGTATTCTTGGTGTGTTAAGATTTTTACCCCATCTATCTAATTGCAAACCAGTACAAGTATCAAAATATCTAGTAAAATAAACTTCTTGTGATACTTCCCAGCAATCAGCTAGTTCAGAACAAATAACTCCACACAAGACACCTTCTAAAGAGTATGGATTAATTTCAAAAGAATCATACCCTTTATTCCTCATTTTATTCTCAATGGAAATAGCTATATCTTCCATTTTCTTTTTAACAAAACCTTTATCAGTAACTCCAAACTTCAAATAAGCACCTCCTTTATGAATTTTTGTAAACTATGTTATCTATTCCCATTATTTCCCAATATATTTTAAAGGATCTTCTATTTTCATCTATAGATATATCAAGTTCTTTCCACTCTTTAAAAGCTGGATCTTTTTCTATTGTCTTTTTTATCCAGTAAGTAATAAGCTTTTTTTGTTCCTGGATATTTTTAATTTTAAATATCTCACTTGTCCAAGGTATACCCTCATTTGATAAGAACCAATCCCCTTTATCTAAAGATATTTTCATTTGTATTCTTTGAACTACCTCTTCATAAGGATTACATTTAACAAAGTTCTTTTTCTTATCTAAAACAACATCACCTGTACTAAAATCTATTTTAATCATTTTTCTCTCCTACTGAGGACCTTGTGTTTTATCTGGTCCTCCTTTTACTCCACTATGTACATGAGAAATAAAGTTTATTCCCTTTATAATTGCTGATTTTAAGGAATTTAAAGTATCAGTGACAATACTTTCAGCCTTAATTCCTTTAACGTTAAATTGAGTGTTTAAAGCATTTATAATAGGAGTTTCTATTTCTATACTTTCCTCAACATTTAAAGAAAGTTTCTTTGTAAAAACTTCTATTTCTCCATTTTCTTTAAAGATAATTTTATGTCCTGAGTTTAAGTTGTATAAACAATAATCATCTTTGTTATCATTAGATAATTCATCTTTAGATTTAGATAAAAAGCTAGTAATAACAGCATCAGATATATCAAATTTACTTGTATCAACTACTTCCTCATAAACTCCACTATCAAGTATCTTTTCAAGTGTAACTTCTGAGAACTGAAGCATAGCTATATCTCCTTTTTTAACAGGGAATCTTTCAGCAAAAGATTTAAC
>NZ_CAMQYW010000256.1 GCF_947039425.1 uncultured Cetobacterium sp.
ATGGGATCTATTGGAACTTATGGTGATATAATTTTTAAAATTTCATCCATAGACCTTATTAGTCCTGAAAGCTATGATGTAGCTATTAGTTCAAAAGTAAAAAAACATCAAATAATAAATAATCCAGATATAACAGAATTTCAAGGTAGAAATTTAAGAAAGATAAGTCTTCCAATAAAATTAGTTGGAACATTAACAAATATAAATAAATCAATATCAACTTTGACTAACTATACTGAAGAAGGAATAGATAAGCCTTTCATCTTTGGTGGAGAGAAAATAGGAGATAATAATTATAGAATAGAAAATTTTAAGTATACAGTAGCTAAAACAGATGTTTTTGGAGCTCCTTTAGTTGTAAATGCTAATCTTTCTTTAGAGGAATATATTGATGAAATAGTTCCTAAAAAAGAAAAAGAAATACAAAAAAAAGGTGTTAATTCTTTACAAAAAGATGTAATTACTTCTTTAAATAAAGTTGCTATAAATAACCTTAAAGGAGGGAGATTGTGGTAGTAAAAAGTAATGAAGAACCAACAAACAACAGTAATTTAAAAAGGCTCTGGATTCTTTTAAACACAAAAAAAGGAACTGTCCCTCTTTTTAGAGGTATGGGTATATCATCAAGTATTGTTGATATGAAAATTAATCAAATACAAGGTATCTTATCTCAGGAATTAGATACTCAAATAAAGTTATATATTCCTGGACTTAAATTTAAAAAATTAATATGTGAGAAAATAAATGAAAAATTAATATATACAGTGGAAGTGATAGATAATGCTTAAACTAATAAAAGGAGATCCTCTTGAAATATATGAGAGTGCTATAAAATACCATAAAGAAAATTTTGGAGAAATATTGCTTCCAATTGATGAAGCATCTCAAATTTATGCAACTGTTTCAGCTTTATTAGGAGATATTTTATATACAGCTAACAATATAGCTATAGAAAACTATTTACCATTTGCTAAAGACACTAGACTTGATATGAAAGGCCTTATTTATGGTTCTAGGGGTAAAAGATTATCATCTTCATTTTCAAAGGCTATTATCCAGTGTAAAATCTCTCAAATAGTAGATAGAAATGTTTTTATAAAGAAAGGTACAAGATTTACAAATGGAACTCATATTTTTTTCTCTACTGAAGAAACTATTATTCCTGCAGGAGAAACACAAATAAATATATTAATTCAAGCAGAAGAACCTGGAGATCTTGGAGATATACTTCCAGGAGAAATTAACAAAATTATTGATAGATATGATTATTATGAAAGTTCTAGTAATCTAGAAAAAGTTATTCCTGGATTAAATAAAGAACCTGATCAACAATACAGAAAAAGACTTGAAGAGTTACCAGAATCTTTTCCTACAGCAGGAAGTGGCGGATCATATAAATACTGGGTCAAACATGCCAACCCTTTAGTTAATCAAATCTATATTAAAAGTCCTACTCCAAACAATATAAATATTTATGTTTATGGAGAAGAAAATTTGATTTCTTTAGAGGATAAAAAAGCTATTGAAAATTACTTGCAAGATTTAGATAGATTACCTTTAAATGATTTAGTTCAAGTTCTAGATCCAGATATTCTAAGTTTAAATCTTGAAATAGATTTTTATCTTTATCCTTCTGAAATAAGAAGTATTGAAACAATTAAATTACTTTTAAAAGAAAAAATAAAAGAACATTTTAAAATCATAAAAATTGGAGAGGATATTAATATCCAGGATTTAATTGCAATAATAAAAAATGAAGGGATTAAAAAATGTGATATTAAAATGGCTGAATTATCAATTAAAGATATAACTCTTGTTAAATGTGGAGATATTGTTCTTAGCTATAGAGGTGTATAAATGAAAACAATTTTTGATAATAATTTAAAAGCTATAGCTCCAGATCTAATTAAAACAAAACATGATAAGGTCTTAGAAACTTGTGAATATTTAATAAATAAATATTTAATATCCCAATTAAAACAATTAGTTCAATGGGATAGAATAGATGAAATGGAAGAGTTCGAACTAGATCTACTTAGTAAAGAACTACATATTGATTATTATAATCCTGGAAGTAGTATTGAAGAAAAAAGAAAGCTATGTAAAGAATCAATCTCTATCCATATGAAAAAAGGTACTGTTGGAGCTGTTAAAGATATATTAAAAATATATTTTAAAAATGCTGAACTTAAAAGATGGTATGAAGCAGGACTTGAACCAGGATATTTTTTAGTTAATATTCATGATGATAATATTGATTATTCTAAAATAACAGCTATAAAAGATATGATTGATAGTACAAAGAAATTTACACAACATTTGCAGAATCTTATATTTATTAAAGAGGATTCTACAAATATAGATTATTATACTGGAGATCATAATGCATCTAGGATAATAGATAAATATAACCCTATATAGGAGGAAATAATGAGAACAGATGGTGCAATAATAACAAATGCAGGAAGAGAACTACTTGCGTATGCACTCCTAAATAACACTGAAATTAATTTTACTAAATTCAAACTTGGAAAAGGCGAATTAAACTCAATAGAAGAAGCTAAAAATCTAAGAGATATAATTTCTTTTTATAAAGATAATCCCATAGGATTTAAAGATCAAATTAGTGACAGTGAAATTATGATTAATACTAGCTTTACAAATGAATCATTCCCTGAAGAAGTCCAACTAAAAGAAGTAGGACTTTTTGCTACAACTACAGGAAAAGAAGAGGTTCTATTTGCTTATATTAATGATGGTGTTGGAGAAATTTATCCTGCAGGAGCTAGTGGGAACATACTAGAAAGAGTTAGAGAAGTTCATATAGGAATTACAAGTGATGCCAAAGTTGAAATAACAATAGATAAATCTTTAGTCTTTGTTACAGTTTATGATCTTGAAA
>NZ_CAMQYW010000257.1 GCF_947039425.1 uncultured Cetobacterium sp.
ATGATTGTTGAAGGAAATATTCAAGGAAATAATGTTGAAATTATACTTTTAGAAACAGCAAAAAGTATAGCTGCTTATGAGGGTAGAACTTATATAAATATTGAAGATATAAAAGAAGCTTCAGAGTTTGTATTAACTCACAGGGTAAGAGAGAAAAAACAATCTTCGAATCAGAAAAAACAAGAGGATAATAATGAAAAAAATATAGATGAAAGTCTAAAAAAAGATATACCTCAAGAAATATCTAAAGAAAAGAAAAAAAATGAAAATAATGATGAGTTTCAATACTCTATAGGAAAAACATTTAAGGTACAAAAATTAGAGATTGATGATTTTAAAAGGAAGAGACTTTTAGGATCAGGAAAAAGATGTAAAACAATAAGCGATAGCTTAAAAGGAAGATATATTAAAAGTATTATTCCAAAAGGGAAGGTAAAAGACCTAGCTTTTGATGCTACCTTAAGAGCAGCAGCACCTTATCAAAATATATTTAAAAATAAAAAATTAGCAATAGTTATAAAGAAGGAGCATATACGGGAGAAGGTTAGAGAAAAAAGAGTTGGAGTTAGTATTTTATTTACTGTGGATGCAAGTGGTTCTATGGGGGCTAATGAGAGAATGGTAGCTGTAAAGGGAGCTATTTTATCATTATTAAAAGATGCTTATGAAAAAAGAGATCGTGTTGGAATGGTTTCTTTTAGAAGAGATAGAGCTGAAGAACTTTTACCAATAACAAGAAGTATAGAACTTGCTAGTAAAAATTTAGAAAAGTTATCTACAGGAGGAAATACTCCTTTATATAAAGGTCTTGAAAAATCATATACTCTTTTAAAAAATGAGATTAAAAAAAATCCAAAAGTAATTCCTGTGCTTGTGTTAATTACAGATGGAAAAATTAATACATCAAAAGGAGAATCCTTTGAAAAACTTTTAAAGCTTTGTAATTTTATTAAAAATGATGGTATTAAATCTATTGTTATTGATTCTGAAATTGGTCGAATAAAGTTAAATATGGCAAAGGAGATATGTAAAAACTTAGATGGAAAATATTATAAATTAGAAGATTTAAAAAGAGATTCTCTAAGTTGTATAGTTAGAGAAAATATATAAAAACAGAGGATAAAAAATGATAAAACTTATAAATACTAGCGATTTCTACACTAATGAAGAAAATATAAAAAAGATTAAGTATTATAAAAAAAAATATAATTTTCAAGGGTTTGAACTTATCAAATTTAATGATAGCAATAATTTAGCAATAAAAGATGATGTGAAGGGGTATCATTTAAGATTTTTTCCCATGTGGATAGATTTATATCTTGGGAAAACAGATGTTTTGAAAAAGGAAATTTTAAAAGAGGAAGATTACAAATATGTCTGTGGCGGAAGAACTAAAGAGGAGATGTTAAATTTTTATAAATGTGAATTGGAAAGAGCTAAAAGTTTAGATGTTGAATATGTTGTTCTTCATGCTTGTAATATCAGAATAAGTGAAACATATACATATAAATTTCAATATAGTGATATGGAAGTTTTAAAATATGTTGTTGAAATAATAAATGAAGTTTTTAATGAAAAGTATACATTTAAACTTTTATTAGAAAATTTATGGTGGCCAGGATTAAAACTAACTTCTAAGGAGGAGATTAGTTATCTTTTAAAACATATAACATATAAAAATACGTGGTTTATGCTTGATACTGGACATTTAATAAATAATAATATAAATTTAAAAAATTCTAAAGAGGCAGTTGAATATATTAAGAGTTCTATTGAAAATTTAGGTGAGTATAAAAATTATATAAAAGGAGTTCATTTAAACTATTCACTATCTGGGGAGTATGTAAAAAAATCTTTAAATGGAAGGGGAGAAAAAGAGATTTATAAACATATTGGGGAGATAGATTATCATGATCCTTTTGAAAATCCTGAAATCAATAGCATTTTAAAGAGTTTACCTTTAGAATTTTTAATATATGAACTAATAGGAAAAAATAATAAAGATTTAGAGGCAAAAATAAAAAAACAAGAAAATGTAATACAAAAATAGGAGGGATTATAATGAGGAAATTATTTTTAGTATCAGCAATGGTTGTAGTGGGAACTATTGCTCAAGGGGAGGAAGTATCGTCAGTAAAATTGAAAGAAACGGTTATATCAACAGGTGAGGGATTTTCAACATCAATTAAAGATACAGCTAAGAATATAACCGTTATTACAAGTGAAGAGATAGCACAAAAAGGGATTCAAACAGCAGGGGAAGCATTAAAAGGAGTTTCTGGAATAACTGTTAGGAATATGGATGGAGCTTCACCTAAAATTGATTTGAGAGGATCTGGAGCAACAGCTGGAGCAAATACTATTTTACTTTTAGATGGAATACCTTTAAATGGATTAGCAAACTATAATATCAATCAAATTCCAATTGGTGAAATTGAAAGAATCGAAGTTATTCCTGCTGGTGGAGCAGTTATGTATGGTGATGGAGCTATTGGTGGAGTAATCAATATAGTAACAAAAGCACCAGAAAATAAAGAGAGTTATGGTAGTTTAGGATTAGAGGTTGGTTCTTGGGAAACTACGAGATCAAATTTGAGCTATGGAACTAAAATTGGTAAAAATTTATTAATAAATACATCTTACTCAGGTTATGCTAGTATGGATTATAGAGATAGAAATGAAGAGTTTAAAGATGATAAAGATGAAAATCAATCTATTTGGTTAAGGGGTAAATATCTGTTAAAAGATGGAAATATAGAACTTAGATATAATCATAATGAAAATAAAGATTATTATACAGGGTATCTTGAAAAAGATCAATTTGAAAAAGATCCAAGTAAGGCAGGATCTTATGGAGGGGAGTCTCATTATAAAAGTGATATATGGAACTTATCAT
>NZ_CAMQYW010000258.1 GCF_947039425.1 uncultured Cetobacterium sp.
TAAATATGGTGATTTAAGAATATTAAAGAAGTATTTAAAAAATTCTAAGAATATAGTTACTGTAACAAATGAAGATGATTTTATTCTTTCTAATGAAGATAGAAAATTCATTAAAAATACTTTTGGAAAACATAGTTTAATCTATCCTTATGGTGGACATTGTGGAAATATGTTTTATCAAACAAATGTTGATAAGATGCTACAGTTTTTAAATAAGGGGGAGTTTAATAATGAACTATAAAAAAATTGGGTTTCTAATTTTGTTATTTAGTTTTATGGGGTGCTCATCAGCACCAAAAAAAACCAAAGAAATAGTATATCATAAACCTGTGTTTAAGGAAACGGAACAAGAAAAAATAATGCAAAAAGAGTATCTACAATTAGGAATAGATAAAGAAGTATTACCTCAACCTATAAAATCAAGAGAGATAGTAAGAAAGAAAATAGTAAATGGAACAAAATTTATAGAGGTTTACGATCCATTAGAACCTTTAAATAGAAGAATTTATTATTTTAATTATTATTTAGATAAATATTTATTGATACCAGCAGTTGATGCATATGAATATGTTGCTCCTAACCTAGTTCAGGAAGGAGTGTCGAATTTTTTTACAAATTTAGAAGGAATTAGTACTTTTATAAATTCTCTCTTACAATTTAAGGGGAAAAAGGCTACAATAACTTTAGCAAGATTCGCTATAAATTCTACATTTGGAATTTTAGGATTATTTGATGTGGCATCTGCACTAGAACTACCTAAAACATACGAAGATTTTGGATTAACAATGGCTAAATATGGTGTTGGTAACGGAGCATATTTAGTTTTACCAGCTTTAGGACCATCAAATTTAAGAGATGCAACAGGTTTAGGTATTGGAAAACTTACATTAGCTGAAACAAATCCATATAATAGCACAACAGGGGTAGACATAAACAACCTGGGTGTGGTAGGATTAGGAGGTATAAATCAGCGTAAAGAACAAAAAAGTTTTAGATACTATGGGACTGGAAGTCCTTTTGAATATGAATATGTTAGGTTTATATATACAACATACAGAAACACACTAGTTAGTAAAGGGAGAGGTGAATAGTTATGAATTTACAAGATTTTGTTTTAAACTACAAAGAGGATGTAATCAAATCGATTCAAGAATCAGTAAGAATTAAAAGTGTTCAAGAAGCACCTTTAGAAGGAAAACCTTTTGGAGAGGGACCAGCAAAAGCTTTAGAAAATATGTTAGCTTTAGGAAAAAGTTTAGGGTTTGAGGTTAAAAACTTTGATAACTATGCAGGACATATTGATTTTGGAACAGGATCAGACGAAGAGATGATAGGAATATTAGGACACGTTGATGTTGTACCAGAAGGAACAGGATGGGATTATCCTCCATATGAAGCTAAAATAGTTGATGGAGTAATGTATGGTAGAGGAGTTTTAGATGATAAAGGTCCTACAATAACAGCTCTTTATGCATTAAAAGCTATAAAAGATTCTGGATTAAAATTAAGTAGAAAAGTAAGAGTAATAGTTGGAGCAAATGAAGAAACAGGATGGGGTTGTATGAATCACTATTTTGGTGAGTTAAAAATGCCTGAACCAGCAATGTCATTTACACCAGATTCATCATTTCCAGTAACATTTGCTGAAAAAGGAATTTTACAAACACTTTTAACTAAAAAATATGATAAAGAATTAGATTTCTCAATATCAGGAGGAGTTGCATTTAACTCTGTTCCAGATTCAACAGTAGGAATATTCCCACTTTCTATGAAAGAAGAGATATTTAATAATCTTGATAAATATAATGAAGGAAAAGAATATAAAATAACAGCTACAGAAAAAGATGGGAAAATTGAAGTTGTATCTTTAGGAAAAGCATCTCACGGAGCTAGACCAAGTAATGGATATAATGCAATAGCTGCTTTATTTACATTCTTAAATATGTTGAAAATAGAGAATGAAGAACTTAAAAATGTTGTTGAGTTCTTTAATGAATATATAAAAATGGAATTTGATGGAAAATTACTTGGAATTAATTTCCAAGATGAGCCATCAGGAGTTTTAACTTTAACAGTTGGAAAAATGGAATTTTCTGGAACTGAATTAATGTTCGGATTTGATGTGAGATATCCAGTAACATTTAAACAAGATCAAGTATTTAATGAAATTGTTAAAAGAGCAGAAACTAAAGGAATTACAGCAACAGTAAATTCAGCTAAAAATCCTTTATATGTACCAAAAGATAGTTTCTTAGTAACAACTCTTATGAACATTTATAAAGATGTAACAGGAGATGTTGATGCAAAACCAGTAGCTATTGGTGGAGGAACTTATGCAAGAGCAGTAAGTAATGCAGTTGCATTTGGAGCATTATTAAAAGATCAAGAAGATAATATGCACCAAAAAAATGAATATTTAGAGCTTTCTAAATTAGATACATGGTTAAAAATATATGTTCAAGCAATATATGATTTAGCTAAATAATGTGAAAATGCCCCAAAGATTTTATCTTTAGGGCATTTTTTTATATATAAAATTTACATAAAATACATTCATAAGGATTTAAAATTATTTTTTTTAGATTAATCTCTTTTATAGAATAATTACTTATGAGAATACTAATTGGAATATTAGAAAATTTATTAGTAGAAATAGTATGGGGGAAAGAGGTTAAATTACAAATTATAAGAAAAAACTCATTATCTAAACTTCGTGTATAAGCAAAAATATTATTATCATTTTCAAATATAAGTTTAAAGTCCCCATAAATTAATGTTTTATTAGATTTTTTTAATTGAATTAAACTTTTATAAAAATTTAAAATGGAATCTTTTTCTAAAGTCTGTTTTTTCACATTAATTTTTTTGAAATTATCATTTATTTTTAACC
>NZ_CAMQYW010000259.1 GCF_947039425.1 uncultured Cetobacterium sp.
AACGATAGATCCAATTATTGTAATGGATAGACTAAAAAGAAAAGATAAGTTTGAAGATATTGGTGGAGAATCAATCTTTTATGAGATAATAGAAGAGGTTCCAACTGCTGCAAATATTTTAACTTATGCTAGAATAATAAAAGAAAAATCAACTTTAAGAAAACTTGGAGATATTGGAACTAAAATAGTAGAGATGACCTATGAAGGTTATGAAGATGTTGATACTATTTTAGATAGAGCAGAAGGAATGATATTTAAAGTTGCAGAGAGTAAAGAATCAAAAGATATTGTTAGTTTAAAAGAAGTAGTAACAAATGAATTTGAGAGATTAGAGCAATTACTTCAAAATAAAGGTGTAACAACAGGTATATCAACAGGGTTTAAACATTTTGATGAAATGACAAGTGGATTTCATCCTTCAGACTTAGTTATACTAGCTGCTAGACCATCAATGGGAAAAACAGCCTTTGCACTTAATTTAGCATTAAATGCTGCTATGAAAAGTGATAAAGCTGTTTTAATTTTTAGTTTGGAGATGTCTAGTTCTCAATTGTTACAAAGACTATTAGCAATAGAAGCAGGAATAGGTCTTCAAAAAATAAGAAATGGATTTTTAGGAGAGGACGATTGGGGAAAACTTGGTATTTCAAGTGGAAAACTAGCTAAAGCAGAGATAAATATAGCTGATGTTCCCAATGTAAATGTTTTAGAAATAAGATCTATTGCTAGAAGACTAAAAGCAGCAGGTAAATTAGATATTATTGTTATTGACTATTTACAGTTAATAAAAGGTAGTAGTAACAAATCAGATAATAGACAACAAGAGATATCAGATATTTCAAGATCTTTAAAAGGAATAGCAAGAGAACTAGATATACCTATAATAGCTTTATCACAGTTATCTCGTGCTCCTGAGCAAAGAGCAGATAGAAGACCTATGCTTTCAGATTTAAGAGAATCTGGAGCAATAGAACAAGATGCTGATATGGTTGTATTTTTATATAGAGATGACTACTACAATGATGAAAGTGAACAAAAAGGAATAACAGAAGTTATAATAGGAAAACAAAGAAATGGACCGGTTGGAGCTGTAAACTTAAGATTCTTCCATGAAATTACAAAGTTTGCAGATTATACAACTAAAGTAGAATAAAAGGGTGATAAATAAATGAAAAGAGTAGAATTATTAGCTCCAGCAGGAAATATGGAAAAGCTAGAAATGGCATTTCATTATGGAGCAGATGCTGTATTTTTAGGTGGAAAGATGTTTAACCTAAGAGCAGGAAGTCATAATTTTAATGACGAAGAATTAAAAAAAGCTGTTGAATATGCACATTCAATGGGAAAAAGAGTTTATGTAACATTAAATATAATACCACATAATAATGAATTGGAAATTTTACCTGAATATGTTAGATATTTAGAAGAGATAAATGTTGATGGTGTTATTGTTGCTGACTTAGGAGTATTTCAAGTTGTAAAGGAAAATACAAATTTAAATATTAGTATAAGTACTCAAGCAAGTAATACAAATTGGCGTTCAGTAAAAATGTGGAAAGATTTAGGAGCTAAAAGAGTTGTGTTAGCAAGAGAAATATCTCTTGATAATATAGCAGAAATTAGAGCTAAGGTACCTGATATTGAGTTAGAGGTATTTGTTCATGGTGCTATGTGTATGTCTATTTCTGGAAGATGTCTATTAAGTAATTATATGACAGGAAGAGATGCTAATAGAGGAGATTGTGCTCAATCTTGTAGATGGAAATATAATTTAGTTGAAGAAACAAGACCTAATGAGTATATGCCTATTTATGAGGATGAAAGAGGAACATATATATTTAACTCAAAGGATCTTTGTACTATAGATATTTTAGATAAGATTTTAGACTTAGGTGTAGATTCTTTAAAAATTGAGGGAAGAATGAAGGGTATTTATTATGTATCAAATGCTGTAAAAGTTTATAGTGATGCTGTAAATAAATATTATTCAGGAAATTATGAGTATGACCCAGAGTGGATGGATGAGATCAAATCAACATCTAATAGATCTTATACGCAAGGGTTCTATCATGGACAACCAGGAGCAGATGCTAATAATTACAATGATAGAAATTCATATAGTCAAACTCATCAATTAGTTGCTAAAGTAGAGGAAAAAATTGGAGAAAATGAGTATATATTAGGAATAAGAAACAAAATTTTTGCAGGAGAGAAATTAGAAATAATTACACCTGTAGGAAAACCAAGAGAAATAGTAATGCCTAAAATGACTCTTATAACAAAATCTGGTGAAGAGGAAGTTGAATCAGCTAATCCTAACTCAACAGTTAGAATAAAATTAGACGGTGGATTCCAAAGATTAGATATGATAAGAAGAAGAAAAGAAGATTAATAAATAGTAAATAAAAAGGAGAAATTTTAAAATTTCTCCTTTTTTTATTTCTTAGTCATTATTCCATTTTTCTATTTTCTTCTCAGTACTTCTAATAAATCTAGGAATAAACCATTCTTTTTCTTTTTCTACTTTTTCATGAGGCTTAGTATAAATCTCTTTTAATTCATCATAGTATCCTTGAACTTCAGAGCTAAACTCCTCTTTATTTTTGATTGGATATTTTTTTAAATTTGGATATTTTTTATCTAAAATTTTATTCCATTCTTCAATTTGATCTTTGTGAAGAGAAAGGAATAAGTCTACATCACCTGTAAATTTAATCTCTTTAACAACATCTCCAACTTCAAGTTTTTTAATATTGTTAAAATCAGAGTCATTGATAAATTCACCAAATATAGTATGTTTATTATTTAACCAGTCAGCAGGATATAAAGTAAAGAAATATTGCGAACCACCTGTGTTAGGGCC
>NZ_CAMQYW010000260.1 GCF_947039425.1 uncultured Cetobacterium sp.
GAAGATCTTTAACTGATGATTTAATTAAAGAAGTTAAAAATACGCCTCTATTATAAAAAAGGATAGCCTTAGGAAGTTCTTCTATTTCAGTTAAAGTATAAATGAAGCCCTTCATAAGAGTTTCTCCTAAAGCATCATCACCTTGTCCCATTTTGTCAGAGTCAATTACTATAACAGTATCGTTAGATTTTTTATTTTCAACTTTGTTTGTTAAAGTTTTTGTAATTTGAATAAAAAATAAATTATCCTTTTCTTCTGTTAAATAATGAAAATTCATTTCATGAGCAAATTTTTCAATATTTTCTTTAGATATCTTATTATCTACAGAAATTTCAATAGTTCCTTCTGAAATTTCTTTTAAAGCATTTTTTGTCATAATAATAGGCATAGGGCAAATTTGTCCAATAGCATCAATTTTTATCATGAAAATTCCTCCTTTATTTTTAATTGTGTTTTATTATATTATACATTATTCCATAATAAAATTATAGATGGAAAATAAGATAATTAAATAACAAAATAATTGCTTTTTGATATAAATAGTGGTATTATAAAAAAGTTTTATAAAAGAAGAAAAAGGAGTTGGGAATGGAAAGAAAGTATCTATCTGTATCATCTTTAGTAATGATGATATTCTTAGGAGTATTTGGTTTTGGTAATATCGCAAATAATTTTAAGGAAATAGGAATGTCCTCTGCCACCATGTTGATTGTGGGTATACTATTGTATTTTTTACCCTTGTGTTTAATCATGGCAGAATTTGGAGCTTATGCAAAAGATAGAACAAGTGGAATATATTCATGGATTGAAATAGGACTTGGAAAAAAAATGGCATACTTAGCTATTTGGTCATATTTTGTAGCAAATATATTTTATCTACCAACATTAGCAACAAGAGTTCCAACATATTTAAGTTATGGAATCTACGGAGATTCTCATATAAATAATTTGGAAATGGCTGGGTTATCAGCAATAGGACTTGTTATATCACTTATTATAGGTATAAAGTTTGAAAAATCTATAGGAAGTTTATCAAAACCTGTAGGTTATATATCTTTATTGACAGTTATTGTATTTTTAGTAGCAGGATTATATTTACATTTTACAGGACAAAGTGCGACACATTTAACTGTAAGCTCTTTTAAAATAGATTTAGCTTCAAAATCAAGTATTGCTGGAGCATTAGGAAGTTTTTCATGGATATTGTTTGCATTTGGAG
Organism: uncultured Cetobacterium sp.; assembly: GCF_947039425.1. Lineage (GTDB taxonomy): Bacteria > Fusobacteriota > Fusobacteriia > Fusobacteriales > Fusobacteriaceae > Cetobacterium_A. The sequence goes on from NZ_CAMQYW010000260.1 coordinate 1,220, forward strand.
GAGGAGAAGTAGTAGGACCATATGTAAATAAGGTTAAAAATCCAGAGAGAGATTTCTTAAAAGGATTATTATTATCATCAGTTTTAATAGGAACTTTATATGTATTAGGAGTAATAGCTCTTTCTGCATTTGGAACACAAGCAGATTTTTCAAAAGTATCGTTAGTAAATGCAGTGCTTGCAGGGTTTAAATTTATGGGTGATAAAATAGGACTTGGAATTTGGTTTGTAAAATTAATGGGAATAGCTTATTCTCTAATAACATTAGTTGCTCTAATGCTATGGGGAAGTTCATTAGCAGCAGGAGTATTTAGTGAAGCACCAGAGGGAACATTCCCTGAGTGGTTAACAAAAAAAGATGACAAAAATGGAATTTTAAAAAATGCACTAATTTTTCAAACAATTTTAGCATTTTTATTTATTGCTTTAACAACTTTTGGTGGAAAAGCAGCAGGAGAGCTTTATTATAGAGTATATGATATGTCAACAATGGCTTTAATAATACCGTATTTTTGTTTAGGAATAAGTTATATTGCTTTTAGAAGAAAAGGACATAAGTCGCCTTTTCAAATACATAAATCAAATAGATTATCGATTTGTGCAGGAGTAATTGTTGTAGTAATGACTCTTATAGCATTGATATTTGCAGGATATAATTTCTCTAAACCTTTAGCAGGACAACTGTCTACAATAAAACTTTATTATGGTGGATTAATTATGTTTATGTTAATTGGAGTAGCAATTAAGTTCTTTAGTGGAAAAAAGAAAAAATAAATAAAAACCATAGCATTTTTGCTATGGTTTTTTTATTTTAGAGTACGAATGTCATCGGTTTTTATGGTAATTTTTTCACAATCAAAATAATTTAGATACATTAGTGCATATTTACGACTAATATTCATAGAATCTCTAAATTGAGAAAGAGAAATTGTTTCATGCGTTTCCATAAAATAATTTAATATTTTTATAGCTTCTTTTATAAATCCAGAGAGAACAAATCTATTCTTTTCAATTTCAATAAAAAATCCATTTTTAATAAAATATCTAAATAATATTAAGAAATTAGGTTCATTTTTAAAGAAAGATTGAATATCTCCGTAATTTGAACCGACAAATTTTTTGTTTTTTAAAAAACTAAATATTTTTTCTTTTATTATTAAGTCTTTTTTAGTGAGTTTTATTTTAAAAGAAGGATGCGAGATGATGCCATCTTCAATTTTTAAATATGAATTTGTAACTAAAAAATTAATAAAAGCATTAAATTCATCTTTTTCTTTTGATGGGAAAAAAATATTTTTGATTGTAGCGTTAGATATTCCAGGAAGTAAGTGGTTAAGTGAGTGAAAATTCAAAATATAATCTATTATTTTATTTGTTAAAATAGTAAAAGAATCTGAATCATTTAAAATATTTTTATTTTCTATAACTTTATCAAAATAGATATTTTGTAAATTTTTTATATAATCAACATTATCTTTTTTTATTGAACTTCCTTTAGGTTGAAGGATTTTTATATTTCCTAAAAGGCTTAACGATTCAAGAGATCTAATTATACCAATCTCATTTTTACGAATATATATAGATTTTTCCATTACAAGTTGAAAAAATATAAAATTATTAAAATTACTATGG
>NZ_CAMQYW010000261.1 GCF_947039425.1 uncultured Cetobacterium sp.
AGAGCTAGAAATAGATTCATTCTCAAAAAAAGGAGATTTATATATTCTAGGAAAACATAAAATCTTATGCGGAGATTCAACAAAAGAAGAGGATGTTAAAGCATTATATGGAGAAGAGAAGATAGATTTATTAATAACAGATCCACCATACAATATTAACTATGAAAGCAGTAATGGTTTGAAAATAGAAAATGATAATTTGGGAAAAGATGAGTTCTATAAGTTTTTATTAGAATTCTATATAAATGCTTTTAAATACATGAAAGAAGGTTCAGCCTTTTATATATTTTATGCAGATTTAGAAGCAGTATCTTTTAGAAAAGCTTTAGAAGATGGAGGATTTAAACTTTCTCAAACATTAATTTGGGTTAAAAATGCTTTTAATTTATCAAGACAAGACTATAACTGGAAACATGAACCAATACTTTATGGTTGGAAGCCAGGAGCAAGTCATTTCTTCATAAAAGATTATACACAAGATACAGTTTTAGAAGATAACTCAGTATATAAAAAGCTAAGTAAAAAAGAGTTAATAGAAGAGATATACAAAATAAAAAGAGAACTAGAAGAATCAAGCACAATAATAAGAGAGGATAAACCACAAAGAAATGATGTTCATCCTACAATGAAACCAATAAAGCTATTAGGAAGATTAATAGCTAATAGTTCAAAGAGAGGACAAATAGTAGGCGATTTCTTTGGAGGAAGTGGAAGTACTTTAATAGCAGCAGATCAAATGGATAGAGTATCAAGATTAATAGAGTTTGATCCACGATATGTAGATGTAATAGTAAAGAGATATATGAAACTTGGAAAGAAAGATATAAAGCTAATAAGAGATGGAATAGAGATGAGTTATGAAGAGATAAAAGAATTTTTAGGTGATTAAAGTGATAGAAAAACTTGAATTAACAAATGATCAAATAGAAGCATTAATTCTCTATGAAGGAATGGTCATAGGAAAGATTGGAAGCAATAAAAAAGAAAAGTATGAAGCTATTGGTGAAAAATTAAAGATTTCTCCAAATACTGTAAAGACTTGGATACTAAGACACTATAAAAAATATATGGATTATAAAGAAGAATTAGAGATAAAAGATTCAAAAAGATTCAACTTAGAGGGGTTGACAGGATTAGAAGCAAGATATTTAAAAGCAAGACTGTCAGGATTCGGGAAAGAAGAAGCTAAAGAGTATGCAGGATATAGCGAGAATACTAAAGCAGCAGATATAGAAAAACAATCTAAACTGAAAAGAACTCTAGAAGAAATAAGAGACGAGTTCATAGAGCATGAGAAATATGGAGTAGAAGTAGTTGTAAACAATATAGATGATGTGAGAGTAAGGGCTAACGAGTATAAGGTAGAAAAGACTCAGTCAACAACCTTTACAACATCAGATGGGAAGGAAGTAACAACAACAATAAAAAATACTAATGCATTTTCAGCGGAGATACAGGCATCAAAAGCAATAGCTTCAATACTTGGATATGATGCGAAGACATCAACTGTAAGACAAGAGAAGGTAGGAGCAAAGGGAAGACAAAGGATTAAGATAGAACCAAGGAGGAAGTAGACATGGAGAAAGAACCAATAAGAAAACCAGTAAATTCTAAAGATCCAGGGAAGTATCAAGGGTAATATAAAAAAGGTACTGTGAGAGGGGGTAGGAGGTGATTAGAGGGTCGAAATGAGCCGCAAAACTTTCAAAAAATTTAATTTATTTTTCACTTCCTTCCATTTGCCAGAAGAGAAATAAATGAGGTGCAGAGAATGAGCTCAGATTATTATATAGATGAAGATGGATTAGTTGAATTAACAGGACTTAGTCCAAGATCAATAAGAAGTAAATTCAAACAATACAGAACAGATGGAAAAGAATATGATTATCTAGGAATAGCAGAAGATGCAATAAAAGAAAAATATTCAATGAAAGCTAAAGATATATTTGTTGATGTAGAATCTTTAGCAATAATCTTAGGAACAACAGAAAAAACAATTCAAACATATAAGAATAAAAAAATCATATTAGCAGAAACTAATGGAACATTTAATTTGTTAGCTAATTTAGAAAAATATAACAAAGAAACAAGTGAGTATAACAAAATTTTAAAAGTAAAAAGAGAAAGAGAAGAGGTTAGAAAAGAAAGGGATCTTTTACAGCTTGATATAGACGAAAGAAGATATATCCCAGTAGAACTTTATGCTATGTTTTTAAGTGATACTATAGTGACTTTTAGGCAAGAATTGCTTAGAACAGCATCAGGATTAAGTGTTAATTTAAAACCTATGCCACATAGCCAATGGAAAAAATATATTGAGGAAACTTTAAGTGATACATTAGAACATTTAAATAAATTATCAGATGAAGTTGAGGAGGGAATTGTTGAAAAGATTGAAAAGCAACAAAGACTGGACGAAAAGTAAAAAGATAATAAACAATACAATTAATTTATATAGAAAAAATTGTAAAGAAAGATTAATAAAAAAATTAGTAATGAATGTAGTTGTTTGGGCAAATACTTATAGATATTTATCAAGCGAAGGGTCAGCTGAAAATGGGAAATTTGATATAAGAAGAACTCCATATTTAAAAGAGCCTTTAGAGAAATTTACTAAAGATGGAGTTAATGGAATAGTATTAATGTTAGCATCACAACTTGGAAAATCAGAAACATTAAATAATATAGTAGGTTGGATAATTCATATAAATCAATGTCCAACTATGATAGTTCAACCAACAGAAACATTGGCAGAGGAGTATTCAAAAGAACGGATATCTCCAATGCTACGAGATACTCCAGTATTGTCTGAAATAATGGGAAAGAAAAACAATACAATTAAATA
>NZ_CAMQYW010000262.1 GCF_947039425.1 uncultured Cetobacterium sp.
CGTGACTGGAGTTCAGACGTGTGCTCTTCCGATCTAAAAAAACCTAAATATCTCATTATAAATGATTATATAACTAAAAAACAAATAAAAAAAATAAAAATTTAAATTATTATAGGGAGAATAAATATGTCTAAATTTAAACTATTTTTATTAATTACTCTATTAAGTAATCTCTCAATTTTAGCTGATGATATTACTTTAGAGAAACTTGAAAATTTAAGAAAAACAAACTCTATCTCTCAAGAAGATTATGAATTTTTAAAAAGTGAGTTAAAAGGAGAACTAAATGAAGAACATCACTTCTCTCTTTTTGTTAATAGAAGATTAATAAGTAATAATTTTCCTATTATATATAGGGACAATGACACTTTTATATCTATAAAAGATTACTTTAAATCAATTAATTTTAGAAATTATACTTTTCAAGATGGAATATTAGAAATGTATCTAGGTAGAAGATTACAAAGGGTAGTTATTAATTTTAATAAAAACACTATTTCTGGTACTGAAAAAACTATGTTTTTTAATCGTGGATATTTTATACACAATGAAAAATATTTTCTTAGAATGCAACTTTTTAGAGATATATTCTTAAGTGGAGTAGATATTGATTATTCTAAAGGAAGAATTAGTATGTCATCTAAATATACTTTACCAAATGAAATTAGACGACTTTTAAAAGAAACAGATAAGGAATTAGAAGCCCAAAGTAAATACTCTAAAATCTATTATACAAATTCTAGAGAATTATTTAATTTAGGATATTTAAGAATTAATTTAGATAAAACTTTTACCAAAACACAAGGAATAAAAGATGATGATTGGGATGGTTTACTTGAATATCAAGGACCTTTACTTTATGGTGAATTTACAACGGAATATGACTTAAAAGATGGAGATTTTTCCTCTGCTAGTTTACTTTATGAAAATCTTCCTCAAAATCATTTTTTAGAATTTAGAGGATATAAAAAAGAAAATAATTATTGGGAAAAATCCATTTTATTTGAAAAAGATAAAGGATATTTTGAAGATGGTAAAAAATTTATTATTAGAGAAAATGTTCCTATTGGAAGTAGAGTTGAATTAGTTTATTTAGGAGCTACAATTGATGTTAGCTATGATCAAAATGGTGTTGTTACATTTACTAACTCTGAAATTAAAGATGATAGAGAATATATGCTAAGAATTCATACTAGAGAAGGTAAAATCCTAACAAGAATTATTAAAACTAGTGATGATTTTAATCAACAAAATAAGGGTGAATTTCAATATAGATTATATGCTACTGAAGTCAATGATTTAGGTGAAAAACAAGAAGATAAAAAACAACTTGAAACAGAAGTTTTTTATGGATTTACTGATTATTTAACTTTAGGAATTAAATATCTAAAAACACCTGAATATATTGATGAAAAATATCAATATGTTGAACGTGGTGGTGGAGAGTTAGTATATAGTAATCACATTAAAACATATCCTTATACTTTTATTCTTGGTGGAGAAAAAATATTTAACCCTGATGCCTTTGAAAAGGACTCTACTTTTGAAGGATTATTTCAAATTAAACTAGATAAAATAAAATTAAAGTATGAAGAAGGATATTATAGTGATTATTATGACAGTAAAGAATCTAGAGGTATTTCTTTTGAATACAATCCTTGGGATTTTCTAAGAGTTGATTACTCTTATGAATGGCTAAAAGACTGGAATGAAGAAGAGGATAATGGTTATGAACTTGATATTGAACTTACTAAAAATTTTGGTAGATTTTTAACTACATTTTCTTTTGAAAGAAATTTAGCAGATGAAAAACGATACTCTTCAAACCTTTATTATACAGGTTATAAAGATTATTCTGTTCGTTGGAATAACTCAATTAGTGAAAAAGGAGACGATTTTGAATCAACATTTTCTATATACAATAGAGCAATGCAAAATGGATTTGACTATACCTTTGAAGTTGCTTATAACGAAAAAGATAAAGAAAAATTTACTTTTAGAGTTTCACTTGATTATAATAACTGGTTTAACTTTAATATGAATGCTAAAGATAGTGGTCATTATGATATTTCTACTGGTATAGATAGAATTATTGACCTAAAAAATATAAAAAAGCCTTTAGATAGTATGGATACATCTAGAGTGGAAGTACAAACATTTTTAGATGTGAATGGTAATAATAAGTATGAAACTGACGAACCTTTTATTGGAGATGTAGAAGTTTTTATAAATGATGAAAAGCAAGTTACCTCATCTGAGAAAGCTACATATTTTTATGGTGTTCCAAATGACATTTTATACAATTTAGAACCAAAAGTTAGAAGACCTGGTTATGATATTTTAAATTCAAAATTCTCTCTTAAAGGAAAAAGTGGTGGAGATATTAAAGCTTATATTCCAATACAACCTCTTTTCTCAATTTCTGGACAGATGAGTTTATCTCAAAAGGGAGAAGAAAAATTACAAGTTTTAGATGGTATGGTTGTTAAAATTAGAGATAATAAAGGTGTTATTCTAATATCTATGCTCCTTGATCAATATGGATATTATGATATTAGCGGTCTTATTACTGGAACTTATACTTTAGAAATTACATCTTTTAAAAATTTGAAACTAAAGCCATTAAAGAAAAAAATTAAATTAAAATATGATCAAAAAATTGGAAACACATTAATTATCAATAGTGAAATTAAAAATAATCAAATTGTAGAAAAGGAGTAATCTTATGATCAAAAAATTAGTTTATTTATTTATAATACTATCTTTTAATATACTTGCAACTAATACAAAAATTCCTATGATTCCTTTAGTTCCTACCACAAACTCTGAA
>NZ_CAMQYW010000263.1 GCF_947039425.1 uncultured Cetobacterium sp.
CAAGTCTTTTTAATTCTGCATCATTTACAAGAGCAGTATCTTTAACTTCTAGTCTTAATCTAGTTATACAAGCATCTATAGATATTAAGTTATCTTTTCCACCAAGAGCATTTGTAACTAGAATGGCTAGTTCATGATTGTTTAATGAAACCTCTTTAGTATCTTGAGTTGTTGAATCTTCTCTACCAGGAGTCATTAAATTGAATTTTCTAATAAAGAATCTGAATCCAAAATAATAGAAGAAAGAGAATCCTAAACCGACTACAATAACAAGAGGCCAGTTTGTTTCAAATCCATCAGTTCCAGGAAGAACACCAAACATAATATAGTCAATAACGCCACCAGAGAAAGTCATTCCAATTCTAACATGTAACATATTCATTAGCATGAAAGATAGCCCAGCAAAAACACAGTGAACAGCGTATAAAATAGGGGCAACAAATAAAAATGAAAATTCAATTGGCTCAGTAATTCCTGTTAAGAATGATGTTAAGGCAGCTGAGAATAAGATACCTGCAGCAATTTTTTTATTTTGAGGTTTAGCTTCATGATACATTGCAAGAGCAGCAGCAGGAAGACCAAACATCATAAATGGAAATTTACCAGCCATAAATTTACCAGCACCAGCATAAGTAGCAGAAGAGAAAGAATGAACTCCATCTTTTAACATGGCAAACCAAATAGCTTGGTCTCCATTAACAATTTGACCAGCAGAGTTAGTATAATCTCCAAACTGATACCAGAAAGGAGCATAAAATATATGATGTAATCCAAATGGAATTAGTGCTCTTTCAACAACACCGAATAAAAATGTAGAAATATTTGTATTTGTTTCATTTGCAAGGAAAGAAAGTTTTTCTAATCCTACTTGAACTGGTTGCCAAATATGTGGCATAGCAAGACCAACTAAGAAAGCTACTATTGCAGTCATAATAGGAACTAATCTTTTTCCAGCAAAGAATCCTAAAAATGCAGGTAGTTCAGTTTGATAGAACTTCTTATAACAAATTGCAGCAATGATACCAGCAATAAGACCACCAAAAACACCTGTTTGTAGAGTAGGAACTCCTAATACTTCAGCAAAAGCTGGATTATGAACAGCTACTCCTGCAGCAGCATTAGTAAGAACACCCATAGTAGTATTCATAATAAGTAGAGCAACAATTGCAGCTAAGGCAGCAATTCCATCTCCACCAACTAAACCAATGGCAGCACCAACAGCAAAAAGTAAAGGTAGATTAGTAAAAATAATTCCTCCAGCTTGTTCCATTAAAGGTATTCCTAACTTATTACCTGCAGCTAGAAATATACCTGCAGCAGGAAGTATAGCAACTGGTGTCATTAAAGCTTTACCAATTTTTTGAACTTCAGCAAATATTTTCATAAAATCCTCCATATGTATTATAATTTTTTTATAACTTAATAAAAGAATACATTTAATTTAAAAAAAAGTCAAGAAAATAATCAAGATAAATGAGCCTTTTTTTTATTTGATATTTGTGTTATAATTTTACAAAAGAGCTAAAAAAGGTGGTGATATATCTGAAATATGATGAAAAAAATTGATGATTATAGGTATAAAATAATTGAACCATTTTTAAAAAAAGAAAAAAAATTAAAAGAAATAGAAAGTGAAACTAATGTATCTTATGCAACTTTAAAACGATGGGTGACTCAATATAAAACATCTGGATTATCAGGTTTAAAGAAAAAAAATAGGGTAGATAAAGATACTTCAAAAAAAATAAATAATGAAGCATTAATAAAAATAAAAGAAATATACAAAGAAGAATATGACTTGCCGATTACTCAAATTTATGAAAAAGCTAAAAAAATAATGATAAATTATAATAGTATGGTAAGTTACTCTACTTTTTTTAGAATTATTAATAATTTAGATAAAAATATAAAAGAATCTTCTCTTGGTTCAATAAAAGTAGAAAATATTTTTGAATATGGTATTATTCAAAAAGGAGTATTGATTCCTTTTTTTAATGATGAAAATAAAGTTTTCTATTTAACAGTTTTTTATAATAAAAATACATATGAAGTTATAAATTTTATTTTTGAAGAGATAGAAAGAAGTTTTGAAAAACTTTTTAATTTTATTTATGAAAGTATATTAATAGAGGGAGTATATCCTAAAAATATTTCAGTGGATTTAAAAATAAATGGAGTGTCTAAAAAGCTAGAAAAAAGTATTTTTTTCGAAACAGGAATTAATATTATACAGGAAGAGTATATTGAAGAAAAGGATAAATTTTTAACATTTGTTGGGTTAGATATTTTAAAAGAGTTTAATAGAAAAAAACCTAAAACAATAAATGAAATAATATTATTTCTAGATAAATATTTTTTTATTGAAGAAGAAAATATTTATAAAAAAAATAGCATAGAAAAAGATGAAATGGAAAAAATAAAAATATTTTTAAGTAAATATAAAAGAAAAGTTTACCCTATGGGAATAAGAGTAAAAAACAACATGTATGATAGTAAAATTTTAAGAGATTATGAAGATAAAATAATAGAAGCAATATATAATGAATTTAATAAAAAAGAAATAAAAGTGTACTATAAAGATAAATATATAGGGGAAGCACATTTAAAATAAAATAGAATAAGGAGAGGAAATGTTAAAAAATTTTGCAAAAGGGGTTGTAATTGGTATAGCCAATGTACTTCCAGGAGTATCAGGGGGAACACTTGCTGTTGTATTAAACATTTATGACAGATTAACAGAAGCAGTGGGGAATTTCTTCACAGCACCAATGAATAAGAAAATAGAATATATGAAATTTTTATCTCAAATTGGAATAGGAGCAGTAGT
>NZ_CAMQYW010000264.1 GCF_947039425.1 uncultured Cetobacterium sp.
CTGCTAAAGCAGAACAAAAATCTAGTGAAGAAGTTATGGGAAAAGATTTTATTCAGCTATCTAAAGGTATTTATGCTGCTAAAAACCAAGGAGTAAAAGGTCTAAGTTACTCATTTATCTCTCAGCCAGAACCTAACTATCCTACTGCTGCTAAACGTTTAGGATATAATAGAGAGGTTATTGTAAAAGTTAAATTCTTAGTAGGTTTCAATGGAACTATTGAAGATATAAAGTTTTATGGTAAAGATAATGGACTTGGTTTCCAAAAAGAAGTTGAAAAAGCTTTAAACAACTGGAAATTAACACCAATCACTGTTCAAAATAAAAAAATTAAACTTTATTTTTATAAAGTATTTAAATTTAATCAAATTTAACCATGGAGGGGAAATGAAAACATTAATTACATATTCATCTAAAACTGGAAATACAAAGAAAGTAGCTGAAGCTATTTTTAATTCTCTATCAAATTGTGAATTAAAAGATATTGATGAAGTAACAACTTTAGACAATTACGACTTTCTTATTATTGGAGGTTGGATTGATAAATCTACCTTTGATACGAAAACTTTAAATTTTATTAAATCTATTAAGAATAAAAAAATAGGTTATTTTTTCACACTAGGTGCTTATGCTGATTCAGATCATGCTAAGGATTGTGTTAATAATATTGATACCTTATTTATTGAAAATGAAAATACTATTCTTAAAAATTTCTTTTGTCAAGGAGCTATTGATCCAAAGCTTATTGCATGGATGTCTACTTTACCAGAAGATCATAAAATGCATCCTGATGCAGATAGAAAAAAAAGATGGAATGATGCTGCTAGTCATCCTGATGAAAATGATTTATCACAAGCTTCTAAAGCTTTTATCAATATTGATTTATAAAAAAATGAGGCTAAGTTAGCCTCATTTTTTTATAAACCATTAAAACTATCTAAACACTCTTTTATAAGTTCTTTATTTTCATCTCTTGGAACATATATAGCAAATATCTCTTTCGCTTTTTCATCAAAGAACTTTATTGAACAACTTTTTCTTCCAAACATAACATCTGTTACAATAAAAATCTCTTTTATTTTATCTACACTTAAATGCCCACCTATACTTGAATCTTTATCATGAAAATTTAAATACCCATGAGCATAAAATCCTTTTGGAAATTTATCTTTAATCTCTAATACAAAATTTTCAGTTACAACTAATAGAAATACTTTTTCCCATCCCCTTAAGATTTCAAAGAGTTCATCTTTTTTATCCACTGAAAAATTTCTTGATGTAGGTGCATTTCTTAATACTTCTATAAAAGATACTCCTAATTCTGTAGCCACTTTGCTTAATGATAACTTTTCATTTTCTTTTAATAAACTTTCTATTTTCCCCTTCATAACTCCTCCAATATATTTATTCGTATATTAAATATATTAAATTTTAAATACTTTGTCAATCAAATTTTTTAAAAACCTCATAAAGACTTATGTTTTCATCATATTTTTCAGTTGATACAAAATAATTTTCGCCTAAATTTTTCAATTCTTCATATACTTCACTATATTTTAATTCTAATATATTCACTGATATTTTATACGCTTTTTCCTCTGTTTCTGTTACCACTTCAACTACATAATTTAATTTTTCCATATTTTCAATAGTATCCTCTATAACCTCATAAGGTAATTTTATTTCCTTAGAAATAGCTTTTATATATAAAGGAGATTCATTTTTTATAAAATTTTTAACAAATAATAAAAGTATAACTTGTAAAATATCATATTTAGAATTAAAATTTAAATTTTTAAGACCATCAATTTTTATTAAATTCCCTCTATTTTGAACAATATATGTAAAATGAGCTCCCAATAAAATTAAAAACCACACAATTTTTAACCAAATTAAAGATAGTAAAAGAACTGAAAAACTACCATATATTTTATTATATTCAGATATTAATAGTTGCAGTTTTAATAAAATAACATTACTTTGATTAAGTAAAAATGAGACTATAAAGCTACTCCATATTGTTGGTATAATATTCACCTTTGTATTTGGCAATACTGAAAAAAATACTAAGAAAAATATCCATAATGAAAAATATGGAGCTACAGTTTCAATTATAGAGTGAATTATTGGTATATTAATTTTTAAATTTATTAATATATTTGTTAAAACTACTCCTATTGGTAAAATTAAAAAAACAGTAAAATAATCTGAAAATTTTCTGAAAAATGATCTGGTTTTTTTCACTCCCCAAATACTATTTAATGCTTTTTCAATTATTGAAAACATTGATATTACAACCCATCCTAAAGATATAAACCCAACTCCTGCAATTATTCCATTTTGAGTATTTTTAAGTAAAACTTGAGCTGTTTTTAAAATTGTATTTAATGTTTGTTCATTTAAAGGTGAACTTTCTGATAATTGTTTAAAAAAGTACTGATCTATTCCAAACCATCTCCCAATGCTAAAGGCTATTGCTATTATTGGTATAAATGTCAAAATAGTAAAATAACATAGTGTATTCGCCCATAAATTAGAATTTGATCTTTTATAGTTCTCATAAGCTCCCTTCAGCTGTTTATACAATCCACTTACTTCTAACTCTTTTAAATATGAATCTAATTTAGTAAAAAACTTTATATTTTTAATCATTTTATCCCTCCTGTGTATATATTAACATGGAAAGATATTTTTCCTTGAAAAAATATCCACTAAACTTAATTAGTGGATATCTCATATTTAAATTATTTAACTTTTTTAATTGTATCTATTATCGTTCCATCTCTATACTCTACAACTCCAACTATTTCATCTAAGAACT
>NZ_CAMQYW010000265.1 GCF_947039425.1 uncultured Cetobacterium sp.
CATGAAATATGGATCTATTTCAACAGTATATCTTATAGAGAATCCATCTTGAGAAATAGTTGAAATTTTACCACAACAGTCTACATCACCAGTAACTAAGTGTCCACCAAGATAGCTTTGTAAAGTTAGTGATTTTTCTAAGTTTACAAAATCTCCACAAGATAGATTTTGTAAGGTAGTTACAGCTACTGTTTCATTCATAACATCGGCAATAAAAGAATTCGATAAGAGTTCAGTGACAGTTAAACAAACTCCATTTGTAGCGATGCTATCCCCAATTTTAGCATTGGTAATAACTTTATCACAAGAAATTTCTAATTTAATTCCTTGAGATGTTTTTTTTAAACTTTTAACTTTTCCCATCTCTTCAACTAAACCAGTAAACATCCTTCCTCCTTATAAAACTCAAAACCTATATTATTTCCATATAAATTTATTTTAATATTATCTAAAGAGAATGCATCTTGAATAAGGTTTGGAGAAAATCCATTTATAAAAGAAATAGCATTGGAATCTCCTAAAATTTTAGGAGCAACAATAATTTCTCCTCCATCAAATAAATTTTCTTTAAAAAATTGAGAGATTACATTTTCTCCACCTTCAATTAAGATTGAATCAATTCCTAATTCACCAATCTTAAAAAGAATATCCTTAAGTGTATTATTCTTTTCTATTAAGATAAAAGATATATTAAAATTATTTTTAAAAGTATTATATTTATCTGAATTTTCATTTTCTTGTAATGTAATTATAATAGTTTTAGAATCTTCATTATTATAAATTATATTACACTCATTAGAAATAGTCAAATTTCTATCAAGGATCAATCGAAAAGGATTACGTCCAGACTTTAAAGAACATTTAAGAGAGGGATTATCTTGAATAACAGTATTTGCGCCAACTAAAATCCCAGAAAAATAGTTTCTATATTTTTGAACCTTTTCTCTAGCAAGTTCATTTGTTATCCATTTAGACGAAAAGTTTTTAGTAGCTATCTTTCCATCTAGAGTAATACCACATTTAATAAAAATAAAGGGAAGTTTAGTAGAGATATATTTAAAGAAGACTTTATTGATATCTTCACACTCTTTTTTCATAATTCCAAAGATAACTTCAATTCCAGAATTTTTAAGCTTTTCAATTCCTTTTCCTGCAACTAAAGGATTTGGATCACTTGTACCAATAACACATGTTTTAAATTTAGATTTTATAATTAAATCAACACAAGGTGGAGTTTTTCCAAAATGAGAACAAGGTTCTAAAGTAACATAAATAGTAGCTCCCTCTGTTTGATTTTTAGCTTTATTTATAGCATTTACTTCAGCATGAGCATCACCATAAGATTTATGATATCCAGTTGAAATAATAGTTTTATTTTTAACAATAACAGCACCAACTAAAGGGTTTGGATTAACAGCTCCAATCCCCTTATTAGCTTCGTTTAGTGCTATTTGCATAAATTTATTATGCATATTATTTACAGTCAATTTCTTTCATAAGATTTACAGTTTCAATTGCACATAATCCAGCATCAAAACCTTTATTTCCAGCTTTAGTTCCGGCTCTTTCAATAGCTTCTTCAATAGAGTTTACTGTTAACACTCCAAATATAACAGGAATTCCTGCATCTAATGAAACAGAAGCCACTCCTTTAGAAACTTCAGCACAAACATAATCAAAATGTGGAGTAGAACCTTTAATAACTGCTCCTAAAGTAATCACTGCATCATATTTATTTGTAGATACCATTTTTTTAGCAATAAGTGGGATTTCATAAGCTCCCGGAACCCATGCTACATCAATAGAGTCTTCAGAAACATTATGTCTTTTAAGAGCATCAATAGCACCTCCTAAAAGTTTTGAAACAATAAATTCATTAAATCTTGCACAAACAATACCTACTCTTAAATTTTCACCATTAAACATACCTTCATAAATTTTTACCATTTTAGTCCTCCTCAAATTTTTTGTAAAAAAAAACCGAAGATAGACTTCGGGCTTAAAATTAATAAATTAGAAAAATTGTGTATAAAAAAAACACTTCTTCCATCCAGACTATACTGTCGGTTCTGGAGTTTCACCAGATCAAACCATAAAGGTTTCGCGGACTATAACCGCCGGTCGGGAATTTCACCCTGCCCTGAAGTTTATCTATTGTATTTGGTTTACGTATGCTGATTATACAATTAGCATATATAAAAGTCAATAAATATTTTTTTATTTATATTTTTTATTTAAAGCTTTGATAATAGCAAAAGTTTCTAAATCAAAGACTCCATTGACTATTCTAGGTCTGAAATGCATTTGAAACGCAGATATAACATTTTTACTTTGCAGATCCCAAGTATCAGTAAGTGGGATAGAATAACCATATTTAGCAAGTTCTTTTTTTAACATAATTATAGAATATGAATTATAAAGTTGAGGTGAGTAATATCTTAAAAAATCTTCGTAATTATACCAAGCTCCAACTCCATATTTCTCATGAAGATATTTCCATGGAAATCTAGGACCAGGATCAAATTTTCTTCCAGGAGAAATATCAGAATGACCTAAAATATATTTAGGACTAATTCGATATTTAATGGTTAATTCTCTTAAAAGCATTCCAATTTTATAAATTTGAGCATCATTATAGGGATAAAAAATTGTTTTATCAATAAGACCCTCAGTAATGTTTTTTACTTTACTTCTATAAACATTAGAGTAGCCTAAATTTGAAATTTCAATACCTATAGAGTTGTCATTTAGATTTTTGTAACCATCAAATGAACTGACTCCTGCA
>NZ_CAMQYW010000266.1 GCF_947039425.1 uncultured Cetobacterium sp.
ATTAAAGCTGTTAGAAAAGCATTTAATGGAGCTACAGTAGTTTATGATAACTTAGACCCAGCTAAAGCAATATTAGGTTCTACAACTGGTAGAAGTTTCAAAGATTCATCATTAAACGGAAGTTTCACTTTAAAAGATTTCTTTGCAATGTTCCTATATGGAATTGAAAAAGGAATTTACTGTGATACAGTTTTAGTTTCAACAATCGGTTGGATGGTATTTATGAATGATCCTATTATGAAAACTTTTGTTGAGAATAACGGCGGTGTAATCTTCAGAGGACCTCAAGGAACTATAGGAATGGATTTAGACCCATATAGAGCTATGATGTCTGGAACTAGACCTGAGAAAACAAGAATTACACCTTCTATTCCTGCTGGATTAATGAATGTAAACTTCAAGTTCATAGTAACTCCATTTGTTCCATTCTATAAAGAAGGACAAACAGTTTATCAGAACTTAGTTGATACAAACGGTGTATCTCAATTACCTTACTTAGTTAAAGAAGGTTCTAATGCTGGAAAACCAGTTAAATGTGGGAAAGACAAAATGACTTCACTTGTAATGCTAGATTCATCAAAAGGTATGTTATATCTTGAAGAAGAAGGAATTAAAACTGCTGAGGAAGACAGTAAATTCTTAGAACTTCATAGAATCAGATTAACTGAAAGATATGACTTTGCAGCAATGTACGATGGAGCTGGTATCTTAGTAGCTAAGAACATCACTATTACAGATGATACTTTAGACATCTATAATCACATATCAGTTAATTTAAGCGAAGCTCAAAAAGCTTTACAGGCATAGGTGATATAAATGGCAACTGCTAAAGAAACTAAAGATCTAAAAGCAAAGGAGACTCCTACAGAACTTGTAGGAGAAACTCCTGAAAAAGAAACAAAATTTAAAGTTGAGAAACCTGCAAAGGCAACTTATACTGAGAGAAAATTAACTTTGAATGCTATCAACTTCTGTGGAATAGATGATGAAATACTTACTCTATCTGAACCAGAAATTACTATCAAAGCTGATGATGAGAAAAAGCAAAGAATTGCAGATGTTCTTATTAAAACTGGAAAGTTAATAAAAATAAAATAAATATTGGGAGGTGTTCAGTGAAAATCACTAGAACATCTAGCTATATTCTTTTAGAAGAGATTGGAGAACATTACCAAGGATATGATGAAGTTTCATTCATCTTAGAAAAAGGTGATAGAGCTCCAGTCTCTTTTTTATTAGAAATAGTTAGTAGCACATCAGTAAGATTAATCTTTGCTGAAAAACAAGAAGATAAAATAATTATATTTTTCAATATAAAAAGTTCTAACCAAGAGTCTGTAGATAGTTCTATTCTAGTTAGTGAACTAGAAGTTGAGAAAAAAGAAATTATAGATAAACCTATATATATTGAAGTTGAATTTATAGAGAATGAAGTTGAATTTCCTTTTGTAGAGGAAGGAGATACTCCAAAAGATACCAGAGTCATTTTAAAGGTTTACGAGATAGAACAGTACAATGATTACCCTTCGTCAAAAGAAAGGCTTGTATTTGAGTCTGAGGAAGGTAAAATTACAAATAATATCATAGAGTATGACTTCCAAAAAGATAAAATTTACGAATTAGAAATAACTCATAAAAAAAACAAAAAAATCATTCCTTATATTCATGATATGCCTGAAATTTATTATTCATCTGTATATCATTTGAAAGAAGCTTCAAGTGAGGTAGGATTACTTATAGATGATAAGAAAGAAAATACATTTGATTTAAAACTCCTTATATGGAGATTCTCTAAGTTAGCATTTGCAATTGCAGGTATAAGTGATAAAGAAATTAAGCGTAGTGCTATGAGATCAGTTATAACAGAATATGTTACTTCAAAAGTTCTAGTACAACTTATAACTAAAGCTATTACAGATATAAACTTAACTCCTGGACTTGCTGAAAATTCATTAGGAAAGATACAGATAAAACTTGGAGATTTTGAACAAGGTAAAGGTATAGAAACTATAACTACACAACTATTAAAAGCTCATAAAATATTAGCTGATAAAGTTAATCAACTTGAAAAAGATTTACCTGAAATATTTAAATATCTCCAAACTGGAACTAACCCTTCTAACAAGAATTATAAAGGACTTAAAGTTGAGAGAAAGAAAGATTTCAAAGGGAGTAAAAAATAATGAATAAAGAAACATTTGAACAAATATCAAAAACAGGTAGACAAGTTATTATACTTAGAGATGTTGGTAAATGTGATTGTATTAGAAAAGAAGAACATCCAGTTGTTGATAGTGATTATTTATCTATACTTGGAGATACTGATTTTGAAAAGGTAATTGATGATATTGAAAATGCAGACCCTAACTGTCATAAATGCTATGGTACTGGTAAAAGATTTTTCAAAATATTTAGTGAGAAAATAAGACTTGCTAGTTCTTCAGCTATAGAAAGAGGATCTTCAGCAGAGGAACATCAAAAATATAAATTATTAAAAGATGATGCTTTCATATTTTATTTCCCATTCAACTATAATTTTTTAACATTAAAGGATTATGTAATTACTTTGGAATACGACAAAGACAATAATATTGTTTCACCTATAAAATTTAAAAATTTATATAAAATTGTAGAAAACTCTGAAAACTTTGAGAATAATTTTTTATTCCATAAAGTTAAAGGTAAAAAGATAAAGGAGGTGTGAAGTGGGATTTATGATTATAACAGGACTAATTTTTGCTGTAGCTTTGAAGCTTTATTTCAATATGTATGATTA
>NZ_CAMQYW010000267.1 GCF_947039425.1 uncultured Cetobacterium sp.
GTGGAAAATGTTCAGCAGGATGTCCTGCTAATGAATTTATGGATATTCTTCCTAATAAAATTATTAGATTACTACAAATAGGTGATATAAAAACTTTAGAAAATTCAAAATCTATTTGGAACTGTGCAGCTTGTTTTACATGTGAATCTCGTTGCCCAAGAAATGTAAGCGTTTCAAAGCTTATGGAAGCACTTAGACTTAGACTTATTAGACAACAAAATGGAGATAGATTATCTTCTAATAATATTCCTAAATTAATGGAAGATGATAAAAATATACCACAACAAGCATTTGTAAGTGCTTTTCGTAAGTTTAGTAAATAATGTAAGGGGGAATACTGGTGCGTAGAATAGGAGTATATGTCTGCTGGTGTGGAAGTAATATTGCAGGGACAGTTGATGTGGAAAGAGTTAGAGATGCTGTAAAAGATATGCCTGGAGTAGTTCATTCAGTTGATTATCAATATATGTGCTCAGAGGTTGGGCAAAACTTTTTAAAAGATGCAATAAAAGAGAAAAAATTAGATAGAATAGTTGTAGCTGCTTGCTCTCCAAGAATGCATGAGGCAACTTTTAGAAAAGCAGCAGAATCAGCTGGATTAAATCCTTATTTAGTTGAAATTGCAAATATTAGAGAACATTGTTCTTGGGTTCATAAAGATAAAGAGATAGGAACAGAAAAGGCAATAGCTTTAACTAAAGCTGCTATAGCAAAAGCAACTTTAAATGAGGAGCTTATTTCAGGAACAACACAAGTTGAAAAAAGAGCTCTTGTTGTTGGAGGTGGAATAGCTGGAATTCAAACAGCACTGGATATTGCTGATGCAGGATATAAGGTAGATTTAGTAGAACAATCTCCAAGTATTGGTGGGAAAATGGCTCAAATTGATAAAACTTTTCCAACATTAGATTGTTCAGCTTGTATACTTACACCAAAAATGGTAGATGCTGCTGCTCATGAGAATATAACAGTTCATACTTATAGTGAAATAGAAAGTGTTACAGGATTTGTTGGAAACTTTAATGTAGCTATAAAGAAAAAGCCTCGTTATGTGGATATGGATAAATGTACAGGTTGTGGAATCTGTATTGAAAAATGTCCATCAAAAAAAGGAAAAAGTGAATTTGAAGAGGGATTAACAAATAGAACAGCTATATATACACCTTTTGCTCAGTCAGTTCCTAAAGTTCCTGTAATTGATAAAAATCAATGTATAAAATTTAAAATAGGAAAATGTGGAGTATGTTCTATAGTTTGTGGAACTAAAGCTATAGATTTTGAGCAAAAAGATATGATTATTAATGAAAAATATGGAGCAATAGTTTTAGCAACGGGATTTGATCTTATTAATTTAGATAAATTCGGCGAATATTCTTATCCCCATCCAGATGTAATTACATCACTTGAATTTGAAAGACTTACAAATGCAGCTGGGCCAACATCAGGAAAATTCATAAGATTTTCTGATGGGAAAAGACCTAAAAAACTTGTGTTTATTCAATGTGTTGGATCAAGAGATAAAAGTGAAAGAGGAAAAAGTTACTGTTCTAAAGTTTGTTGCATGTATACAGCTAAACATGCAATGCTTATAAAGGATAAATATCCAGATACAGAGATTAGTGTATTTTATATAGATATTAGAACTCCTGGTAAAAATTTTGATGAATTTCATAGAAGAGCTGTTGAAGAGTATGGAGTTAATTATATAAAGGGAACTGTTGGAAAAGTAATTCCTGATGGAGAAAAATTAATGGTTCAAGGTGTAGATTTATTAGCTGGAATTCCAATTGAAATAGATGCTGATATGGTCGTTTTAGCAACTGCTACTTGTGCTAAACCTGATGCTGTTACTTTAAAAAGAAAACTTAATATTAGTGGAGATTTAAATAACTTCTTTACAGAGGCTCACCCTAAATTAAAACCTGTGGAAACAGCATCTGCTGGAATATATTTAGCTGGAGCTTGTCAGGGGCCAAAAGATATTCCTGAAACAGTTGCTCAAGCTAGTGCTGCTGCTGCAAAGGCTATTATTCTTTTAAGTAAAAAAGAGTTAACAAATAATGCGTGCATATCTAAAGTAAATGAAAATAAGTGTAGTGGTTGTAAAGCTTGTTCTAAAATGTGTCCATATGACGCCATTTCCATGGAAATGGTTGATATTTATGATCATGGAAATGTAGTGAGAAAACAGGTGGCAAAAGTAAATGAAGCTCTTTGCCAAGGGTGTGGAGGATGTACAGTTTCTTGTCGTCCAGGAGCTATTGATTTAAAGGGATATACAAATAAACAGATAATGGCGGAGGTAGATACCATATGTCTTTAGATATTAATAAAGAAAAAGAATTTAAACCACTTATTGTTGCATTTTGCTGTAACTGGTGTAGTTATGCTGGAGCTGATCTTGCTGGAACTAGTAGATTAAATTATCCAGCAAATATAAAAATAATTCGTGTTCCATGTTCTTGTAGAGTAAATCCAAATTTTGTTTTACGTGCTTTTCAAAAAGGAGCAGATGGTGTAGTTATGGCAGGATGTCATCCAGGGGATTGCCACTATTCCACAGGAAATTATTATACAAGAAGAAGATTTTCTGTATTTACTAATCTTTTAGATTTTATTGGTGTGGAAAAAGATAGATTTAAAGTGGACTGGATATCAGCAGCAGAAGCAAATAAATTTTCAATAGTTATGAATGATATTGTAGAGAAAGTTCATAAATTAGGACCTAATAGAAAGTTGAGGGATACAAGATGGGAAAGATAGAGAA
>NZ_CAMQYW010000268.1 GCF_947039425.1 uncultured Cetobacterium sp.
TTATGAAGGATTAGACTTCATTGCTGATATGGATGACGATACTGAGCAATCATTTATCATTACTAAGATAGAAGATGAAGTTGTTACTGCTGATGGAAATCACCCATTCTCTGGTAAAGATTTAAGATTTGAAGTTACTGTTGAAGGTGTAAGAGATGCTAGTGAAGAGGAAGTTGAGCATGGACATGTACATTTCCACGGATTTGACGATGAAGAAGAAGGTTGTTCTCATAACTAATAAATTATAATACATAAGGAGAATTCAAATGAAAATAGCTTTAGGTGCTGATCACGGAGGATTTGGTTTAAAAGAAATTATTAAATCTCATCTTGAAAAAAAAGGTATTGAGGTACTTGATAAAGGAACTTATTCAACTGACTCTGTTGACTACCCAGTTTACTCAAAAGCAGTTGCTCAAGCAGTTTTAAATAATGAAGCTGACTATGGTATACTTATTTGTGGAACTGGAATTGGAATTTCAATTGCAGCTAATAGATTCAAAGGTATTAGAGCTGCACTTTGTTCAAATTCTACAATGGCAAAACTAACTAGACAGCATAATAATGCTAATATTTTAGCTCTTGGAGCTAGAATGACTGGAGATGTATTAGCCCTTGATATTGTTGATGAATTTTTAAATACATCATTTGAGGGTGGAAGACATACTCATAGAATAGAAGCTATTGAGTTATAGAAAGGAGAAACTTTTATGTCAACTATTTTTAAAAAAATTATAGATAAAGAAATACCTGCATCTATTGTTTTTGAAAATGATAAAGTAATGGCCTTTAAGGATATAAACCCACAAGCTCCTGTTCATATTTTAGTTATTCCTAAAAAAGAGATACCAACTCTTAATGATATAACTTTAGATGATTCAGAATATATAATTGAAATGTATTTAGCTATTAAGAAAATAACTAAAGACTTAGGAATTTCTGAAGATGGCTATAGAGTTATTACAAATTGTAATAGCTATGGCGGTCAAGAAGTATTCCATATTCATTTTCATATACTTGGTGGCAAACCTTTAGGTCCTATGTTAACAATTTAATAAAAAAACCTTAAGAAGAGAAAGAAATTTCTCTTCTTTTTGTAATATTATATTATTAATATTACAGGAGATGATCTATGACTATTATGTTAAATTTAACTGAATCTCTGCTTCTTGGTCTTTTTGCTAAATTTTTAGGTGCTTCTATTAAAAATAAAGTTATATTTCTACACAGATTTAATTTCCCAGATCCTATTGTTGGTGGTTTTATTTTTGCTATTCTCAATTTTATACTTTATATGTTCACACCTTACAAAGTACACTATGATTTATCCTTACAGATAATTTTTATGCAATTTTTTTTTACTTCTCTTGGACTAAATACTCCTATTTTGCTTTTATATAAACACAAGAATATATTTATAAAGTTTTTTATTATTGCTGGATTATTAAGTATTTGTCAATTTTTCATAGGTGTCTCTCTTTGTAATTTTTTAAATTTAAATCCACTAATTGGAATTATAGCTGGACCCATCTCTTTATTTGGAGATTTTAGTTTTGCTGTAGTTTTCGGTAGAACTATTGAAAATCTAGGATTTTTTGAAGGAAAAGACTTAGCTATTGCTTCAGCTACTTTTGGTGTTATTGCTAACTCAATAATTGCTATTCCTATTGGAACCTATCTTATAAATAGATTAAATTTAATACCTAAAACAAAAAATAAAAAAGTAGGCTTATCTTTAAATAAAATAAATAGTAATTATTCAAATAATTTATTAACTAATATCACTTTTTTTATTGCTATTATTGTTTTTTCTAATTTATTTTCTCTTTTAATACATAATATTTTCAACATTATTTTCCCTGTTTATATTATATGTTTGATTATAGGTCTTTTTATAAACTGGATTTCCCCTTATAAAATAGATAAAAAATTTTCATTCACTTTAAACAAACTATCTTTAAATCTATTTCTTTCTATGTCTATTATTTCTTTAAAAATTTGGGATCTATTAACTATTATTAAACCTCTTTTTTTTATACTTTTTTTTCAATTTGTTTTTGTTATTTTTTATTCTTATATTTTTACCTTTTATATTTTTGGAAAAAACTATAAGGCTGTTCTTTTATCCTGTGGTCTATGTGGTCTATCTCTAGGATCAATTTCAAACTCCATTTCAAATATGAATGAACTTAGCAAAAAATATGGTTCATATTCTGAGATATTTCTTATAGTACCTCTCGTTGGAACTTTTATTATGAATTTTTTTCTAATACCTCTTATTTTATATTCAATTAACTTTTTCATTTAGTAAAAAAAGACTAATTCAAAATATAAAATTAGTCTTTTTTATTTTACATCTCTTTTAATATTTCTATTAAAATACTTTTCTTTTCTTTTTCTGAAACTGCTAATCCCATAGATTTTATAACTGATTCAATTTTTATTTTCAACATTTTTCCTATAGAACTATTTTTTTCAATAATTTCAATATTCATAATATTATTATCAAGTTTAACCTCTACTATATTTTCTTTTATTTCAGAGGTATTTTTATGTTTCAAATTATTTTTCAATCTAATTTTAAAATCTTCTAAATCTTTTTGAGAAATCCAGTTTTCATAGTTAAATCCTTTTACTTTTTCTGTAATATCTAATATAAATTTATTTTTATTTTTAAATTCATATTTTTTCAACCAATTTTCAAAACTATTAGATCGGAAGAGCACACGTCTGAACTCCAGTCACGAATTCGTATCTCGT
>NZ_CAMQYW010000269.1 GCF_947039425.1 uncultured Cetobacterium sp.
AAAAATTAATATTATACTTGAATAACTTTAAGTTTTATATGCTTGTTTAAACTAGATCTTATCAGAACTCTAAATTTTGAAGAAATTAAAATTTAGGATTAAAAAATGTTTATGAGCTTAAATTATATAATTGAGAATAAAAAAAGCTACCCTAGTAAGTAGCCATTGATTTTATTGAGAAAGTTGCAAATTTGGTGCCAGGGACAAAAAACCCGACGCGAGGCCTATATAAAATCTTTCACACTATCAAAAAATCAAGCATTTATCATTTAATACGCTTTTCTTTTTCCCAGATTCTTACTTTATCAACTACGATTTTTAAATCTTCTTTAACATTATTAAATTCAGGAAGAGTACTATATACAAATTTGGAGAAAGTAGTTTCATATGTTTTTTTAAGTGGGCTTATAATATCTTTAGAAAAAAATCTTGATTTGCTATAATCAGTATCTTTTCTCTTTCCAAAGAAATCATTTTCTACTACTACTTTATTCGCTAAATCAAAGAAATTATCACTATCAAAAAATTCTTTTATTTTTTCATCATTATATAGTTTATGTATATCATAAATATGTCTTATTTTATTTTCTAATTCTACTGTATAATTATCTTCAAAAGAATAATCTAATACTGCAAAAATTTTTTCTACAAAAGTTCTTTCTTTATTTAACACTACAACTTCAAAAGATTCTAATCCAAATTCTGTGATTGCATTTTCTTGCTCAGTATTTAATAAAAATTTAGCGATCTCTGATATTATCTCTTTGCTTTCCCAAGGTTCAGGTATGGACATTCCGTTTATTTCAAATATAAAATCATCACTTGCTTGAAAAAACTCTCCTTCAAAAGCCTTCTCGTATTTATAGACTGTTTTTCTTATATTTCCTCTTTTACTCTCCCTTGAATGATTAGGTTGATACACAAGT
The DNA here is from genome assembly GCF_947039425.1 of uncultured Cetobacterium sp. GTDB lineage: Bacteria > Fusobacteriota > Fusobacteriia > Fusobacteriales > Fusobacteriaceae > Cetobacterium_A. The sequence goes on from NZ_CAMQYW010000269.1 coordinate 927, forward strand.
CCTTTTGTTGCAATAGTTTCTATCTCTTTCATTAGGATCTTTTTTTTATGTTCAGATCCTACGAAATTAAGCAATTGCAAATCAATATCCTCAGAAAACCTCTCAATAAGTGAGTAAGCCTTTGAAAGAGATGTTCCCCCTTTGAAGATTACCTTATCTTTATATTCAGAAGTAAATAAATTTTTAAGGACATAAGTTACCCAATAGTCCTTCTCTACATATACAGGCAAAGTTTTAAAATGAGTTGCTGTTAGTTGTATTAGATCTTTAAAATCTTCTTTATTTTCATGTAAGTTCATTATTTTATATTCCACCTCTTTTTATTTTTTATTTTTTGAATTCCAAGATCAAATTTAGTTAATTCATTAAGAGATTTTTCTATAGCACTTAAATCTAAACTTGAGATTTCAGATAATATTGCTCCTGTAAGAGCTCTTACCTGGGGTGTATATTCTAGTGATAATAATAGTAATTTTTCTTTATTTTCAAGATTTCTTATCTGTTCTTTTAATATTTTGTAATTATTCTCTATATTAGAATCTGGAATATTTTTTATATCTTTCAAAGCATCTAATATTTGAAGATATTTTATATTTGTTTTAGTGAACTTCATATAACCCTGTATATATTTTATTTTAAATCCACCTATAGTTTTGCTAGGTTTTCTTTTTTCTGTTACAATTTCTATTACATTAGGAATTTGAGTTGTTAAGCCAAGTTTATTATATGATAATATTCCTGATATATAGCCAGTTATTTTTCTGTCATTTTTAACTTCTGCCTTTATAATTTCTTCTATTTCAGGTTTTAATTTTCCAAAACGTGTTTTTTTTGCCTTATAAAACACTCCTTTTTCTATTCTATTTATTTTTTTATTTTTCGTAAGTCGGCTAAGTATTTTTGCTATAGCCATTTTATTATCAGATATATTACTTAAATTATTATATTTAAAAATGCTTCCTTCTTCTAATTTTTCTATATATTCTCGTACTTGAGTTGCGATATTCATAATATCACCTCCTAAGCATATTTTACTAAAGTCAAAATAAAAAGTCAAGTTTTTAACGTTAAAAACTTGACTTTTTATTCTTTAAAACTTCTATTATTTTAATTATGAAATCTTTATTTTTTATAGTATATTATCCAATAATTTTATTTTTATAAGAAATTAACTTTTTAAATTCTTTTGCTATTTTATGTAATCTTGATTCTAATGCTCCTCCAGTTAAAACCTTTCCTGTTTTCGATAATAACTGTTCTTCTGGAATATCTTCAAATTTTATCATATTTTTTATTTCTTCTTCAGAACGATCCCCATAAATATTAAATCCGTATTCATCTCCATGAGCTACTTCAACTATCCAATTTTCTATAAGTTCTTTAGTTATTATTAATTCTTTATGGTTTAATTGTTCTATTAGAACGTTAAATAAATCAATAACATCTTTTGTTTTTATTCCTCTTATTTCAAGCATACTATCAAAATAATCTATATTTGTATAATTTTTTAATATGTATCTATATTTCCATTCTTCAAAAACATCTAAATAATTTTTAATTAACTCTATTTCCTCAACTACTTCAGATATTCTTTTTCTATTTCTTAATCTATTAATAGCACTTTCTTCAAGCACTCTTAATTCATCTAGCAAATCTAATAAATAATTTTTTATATGTTTAGTGTAAGTTTCTAAAAACTCTGTTCTTTCGGATTTCTTTTGATTATTATTTTTTTGTCTTAGAATTTGTCTTTTTGTAGGTTCTGATAATTCATCATGCCACATTGGTGGTTTATAATCGTCATCATCATCTATATCTCTTTCTTTTTTTC
>NZ_CAMQYW010000270.1 GCF_947039425.1 uncultured Cetobacterium sp.
TGCCTTGACAGCAGAAGCTCCACCTATTAAAAGAGCTGCTATTGAAAACATACCTATTTGCTCATGACTGTTATATGTATTCACAGTTCCCATATTCTGTAAATATATTATTTGGCCATATCCTGCTAATACTGTTGATATTATAATTGAAATAACTCTAGTCCTATCTACATCTATTCCAGATGATCTTGCTATTTCTATATCTTGTCCCACTGCTCTCATATCTTGCCCTAATTTTGTCTTTCTAAACCAAACTATAAATATGCAAAGAACTGCAACTAAAATAAAAGTAAACATTGGAATCTTATATCCAAAAATGTTCATCTCTAAAATTTCATCAAGACCCTTTCTAACTCCTTGCAAATCTATGGCATTTCTTATTCCAGTCCCCCTTGAAAGAATAAGTTTTGGATTTGTTATTTTTATAATGGTTCCCATTCCATATAAAACAACAAGTTGATATACTCCATTCATAAAAAGACCTAAAATCATAGATGTTATCATCTCTTTTCCTTTAGCTCTATTTAATATATTTCCACTTATCACTCCTAGTAAAATAGCTATAGGTGTTGATAAAATCATGGCAAGTAATACTCCTTGAAATTGAACAATTTGCCACTCTGTTACAAAAATTAGAGCTATTTGGCCAGCCATAGCTCCTAAAACTATTCCAAAATTTAGTCCCATTCCAGCTATTATTGGAATTAATAATGATAATACTAAAAATAAATTCCTATCTAATCTAAGTATCATCTCCTGTATTAAATATGTTCCTGTTAATTTAGAAACTGGAATTGTTATAGCTATAAATATAAGTATAAATATTGGAACTATATTATCTTCTAAGAATTTTTTAATATTCCCCATTATCTTCCACCACCTTTTCTTGTTAGTGCATATATTATCATTCCATTTGAAATAATAACTCTAATTGTTTCTGACATATCTGTTTTTATAAGACCACTTATAACAACAGGCGTCATTGTTATTATCCCTTGAAATAAAAATGTTCCAATTATAACATTTGTAACTGTTGCTTTATTAACTGAAGCTCCTCCTATTAAAATGGCTGCTATTGCTGGAAAAGCCATATAAAAAGGTGCTAAATATAGCTGAATAAAACCAAAACTCTGCTGATATACTATTATTCCCACCGCTGATATTACAGTTGAAAGTACAACAGACTTAATTCTAACTTTATCAATATTTACTCCAATTGATTTGGCAAAATTTTCATTTGATCCAACTGCCTTCATAGATAGTCCACTTTTAGTTTTAAAAAACTCTCTTATTCCAAAAGCTAAAATACCAAAAAATAAAAGTTCTCCAAAAGAGTTCCCTAAAATTTTATCCCAATACCCTTCAATACTAATTGTAGTTCTAAGTCCCTCTCCTCCATAAGCCCAAATCATATTAGGTCTTTTAAATGGAAGAATTAACCACATAATACACATTAAAGCAACTGATGAAAATCCAACATAAGTTGCTATCATCATCTCTCCGCCCTTTACCTTATTTAATATTTTTCCATACATAATACCAAAAACTACTCCAATTGGGATTGAAATTAAAATAGCTCCTATAAATCCAAATATTCCTGTTAATCCAAGCTCTATACTTATTACAGCTCCTAAAAGTCCAGCTTCAACTCCAAGAGGCATTCCAAAATTCAAACCTGTTCCACCCTGTATCATTGGAACTAGTGATAAAACCAAGATAATATTCATCCCCACTCTCACTGCTGTGTCTGAAAATGCAGTTTTTAAACTTACTCCTACAAATGGTGCCACAATATATAATGATATTAAAAATAGAGCTATTATAATCCTTGGAAGTCCTATCTTTTCAATTCTATTCATTTCCCCCTCCTTTTACTCCAACCATCATTTTTCCAAACTCTATAATACTAGAACTTGATGGTAGTATTCCAACTATCTTCCCCTCATTTACTATAGCTATTCTGTCGCACACCTCTCTTAACTCCTCTAATTCAGATGATGTTACAACTATAGTCATTCCTTTTTTTTCGTTATACTCTCTCAACGTTTCTAAAACGATCTTCTTAGCTCCTATATCTATTCCTCTAGTTGGTTCTGATATAAAAAGAAGCTCTGGATTCATAGTAAAAGCTTTTGCTAAACAAACTTTTTGTTGGTTTCCTCCACTTAATTCACCAACTTTCTGATTTGCTCCCATGCACTTTATTTCTAACTTCTCAATATAACTTTTTGCATTACTATCTATTTTTTCATCATCTATACTTTTAAAAATTCCCCCAAATTTTTTCTTTAAAAAATCCTCTTTTATATATATTGATGGATAAGCTATATTCATATCTATTTTTTCATCAAGTATTAACCCAACTCCCTTTCTATCTTCAGATACAAAATATATCTTTTTCTTTAAAGGATTTATAGGATCCTTCATATCTATCTTTTCCCCTTTATAAGTTACCTCTCCCCCTGCACTGCATATTCCCATTATTCCTTTTGCAATTCCAACCTTCCCTTGTCCTGCCATTCCTCCAAGACCTAAGATCTCCCCTTTTCTTACTTTTAGATTAACATCTCTCACAAACTCCCCTGACATATCAACCCATAAATTTTTTATTTCAAGTATATCTTCATCATTTCCCCTTACTTTTCTCTCCCTCTTTGTATGATCTACCTTTCTTCCAATCATAAGTTCAGTTATCTCATCAACATTTGTTTCTTTTGTTACAAGCTCATTCATCATCACTCCATCTCTTAAAACTA
>NZ_CAMQYW010000271.1 GCF_947039425.1 uncultured Cetobacterium sp.
GCATCATTATATTTATAAGATATCAGGAGGAAAAATGCAATTTATAAAGGATTTGAAAAATAAAAGTTTAAAAACGATACTAATGGAAAATGGGTTATATGTAGTTTTATTAATACTAATTGCTGCTATAATAATAAAAGAGCCATCATTTTTAAGTTTTAGAAATGTTAGAAATATTTTAACACAATCTTCTGTTAGAACAATTTTAGCTTTAGGGGTAGCTGGAATAATTGTAACTCAAGGAACAGATTTATCAGTTGGAAGACAGGTTGGTCTATCAGCAGTAATATCAGCAACACTATTACAAGCAATGACCAATGTTAATAAGGTATTTCCAAATTTAGATACAATGTCAATACCAGTAGTAATTTTAGTTATTTGTGTAATCGGTGGTTTTGTAGGATTTTTAAATGGATTTATTGTAGCTTACTTAAATGTTACACCATTCGTAGCAACACTAGGTTCTATGATTATTATATATGGTGCAAACTCACTTTATTATGATTATGTAGGAGCATCACCAATAGCTGGATTTGCTGTAGGGTTTACAGATTTTGCTCAAGGATTCTTTAAAATAGGTGGATTTAGATTTAACTACCTGATTATATATGCAGCATTAGCAGTTTTATTTATATGGGTTTTATGGAATAAGACTACTTTTGGAAAAAATTTATTTGCTGTTGGAGGAAATCCAGAAGCTGCAAAAGTTTCAGGAGTAAATGTAAAGAAAACTTTAGTATTAGTATATACACTATCTGGAATATTTTATGGTTTTGGAGGAATGTTAGAAGCAGGAAGAGTAGGAAGTGCTACTAATAACCTTGGAAATATGTATGAATTAGATGCCATAGCAGCTTGTGTTGTTGGAGGAGTATCTTTTTCTGGAGGAGTGGGAAGTGTACCAGGTGTTGTAACAGGAGTAATTATATTTACAGTTATAAACTACGGATTAACATATATTGGAGTAAATCCATACTGGCAATATATTATAAAAGGATTAATTATAATAGTAGCGGTAGCATTGGATACATTAAAATATGTGAAGAAGAAATAAAGATAATAAAAAAGATCGGATTTTTCATAAAATCCGATCTTTTATTTTTATAAAATATACTTAATAATAGATTGAGTATCTATACTTTTTTGAATGTCAATAACTCTTTGATTTCTACTTCCTCTCCATTTTAAAGTGAGGTCTTTTTCATCTATTTTAAATTTCCCATCTACAAGAATGTGGCAAAGTTTAACTAAAGAAAAAAGTTCTTCTGATTGACTAATAACTTCCCAAGTATACCCAGACCAAATCCAAATATCTTTAGATGGAAACTTATTTTTAAATTTAGTAAGAAACTCTATCAAAACAGGAATATTGTCTTTAAAAGTAGGATCTCCCCCTAAAAGAGAGAGTCCTTTTATACTTTTATCATATTTTTTAAAATATTCAAAAATTTGATTTTCAACTTCTAAAGTAAATAAATCTCCATAATCTTTATCCCAAGTTTTAAAATTAAAACACTCTTGACAGTGGTGTGTACATCCACTTACAAAAATACTAACTCTAATTCCTTCGCCATTTACCATGTCAGTATATTTAATACCAGAATAGTTCATAACCACTCTCCTATAATTACATATGTTTAACTCTATTAATAACCTCTTTTTGTTTTCCTTTATTAAATGGTCTTGAATCTGGTTGAGCTAAGTATCCACAAACTCTTCTTATAACATTCATTTGTGTAGAGTCATGATTGTGACACTGTGGACATTCAAAACCATTTTCTGTAGCTAAGAACTCACCATTAAATCCACAAATATGACACTTATCAACTGGTTGATTAATACCCATATAATGAATTCCAATACTTTGAGCATATTTTAAAACTTCATGAATAGCTTCTAAGTTATTTTTTAAAGAATCAGTTTCAATGTAACTAATGTGACCACCAGCAGCTAAAGTATGTCCTGGAGCCTCTAATTTTAATTTTTCAAAAGGATTTATTTTTATTTTAGAAGAAACATGGAAAGAGTTATCATAATAACCTTTGTCTGTGATTCCTTTAATTTCTCCAAACTCTTTAAAATCAATTTCAGCAAATCTATCACAAAGAGATTCAGAAGGTGTTGAATAAAGAGCAAATCCAAGATTCGTTTCATCTTTAAATCTTTTTACAGTATTTGATATATGCTCTAAAATTTTAAATGTTTTTTCATAAGAAATTTCATCTTGAGCAAAGTTTTTACCATATAATAGTTCTGAAACTTCACTTAAACCAATATATCCAATAGAGATAGTTGCATATCCACCCCAAATAAGTTCCTTAATTGTTTCTTTAGGTTCTTTATTGGCTAAAGCTCCAGACATCCATAAAATTGGTGCTACTTCAGCAGGAGTATTTTCAAGATATTTTGCTCTGAAAATACTATTTTCTTTACATATATCTAATATTTCATTCAGTTCTTTATAGAATCCATCTTCATCACCTTGATGTTTAATAGCAATCCTAGGCAAGTTAATAGATGTAGCACCTAGATTAAATCTACCTGAATAAATTTCTTCATTTTTTTCATTAAACCAAGGAGAAAGGAAAGCTCTACACCCCATAGGATAAACTACAGTACCCTTTTCTACCTGTTCAGGAGTAACAAATAGAATATCAGGATAAACTGATTTAGTCATACATTTAAAGGCAATTTGTGAGATATCCCAGTTAGGATCTTCAGGATTGAAATTTAATCCTTCTGTAACTGCATA
>NZ_CAMQYW010000272.1 GCF_947039425.1 uncultured Cetobacterium sp.
ACACCAGGACGTACACTCTTTCCCTACACGACGCTCTTCCGATCTAATATCAGCAAAGGAATCAGGAATAAAAAATGTTATTTTAATAGAAAAACTTGATATTTTAAGTGGAAATGGAAAGTTTGATATGAACTTTTTTGATATGATAAATTCAGAAGCTCAAAAATCTAATGGGATAACTGATTCAGTTGAAAAATTTGTAAAAGATAAAAGTAAAGCAAATGATACAAAAGAAAGAATTATAGCTCAAGGAAAAGGAGCTTTTGTTTTAGATAAATGGTTAAGAGGAATGGGAATTGAATTAAATCATAACTATAGTAATAGAAGTCACATGGCAGAAAAAGATGCCTATGCTGGAGAAGAAGTTCAAACAGGATTAGAAAAGAAAGCAAAAGCTTTAGGAGTAGATATAAGAACTGGAACAAAGGGATTAGATATAATATTTACCAGTGGAGTTGCAACAGGAGTGAAGGTACAAAATAAAAATAATTTCTATGATATAAATGCAAAAGCTGTAGTTTTAGCAACAGGAGGATTTTCTCATAATAAAGAACTTCTTGAAAAGTATGCACCAGGATCAGAAAAATTAGCAACATCAAATCAAATGGGAGCAACAGGAGACTTTATGCCTATATTTGAAAAGCATGATTTGAAAGTTGATAATTTAGATGTTTTAAGTATTTTTTCATTTATATTAATACCATCAAGAGATTTAACAGGTGGTGGTGATGGATTTATGTTAATTAATCAAAATGGAGAAAGATTTACTAGTGAAAAAACAGCTGGAATAAAAACAGCCAATGATATATTGACTCAACCAGGAGCATATGCTTATTATGTATATGATCAAAATTTATATGAATCAAGTTATCGTTTACAAAAACATACAAAACAAGGATATCATATTAAAGCTAATACACTAGAAGAATTATCTAAAAAAATAGGAGTTCCTGAAAAAGTTTTACTTTCTACAAGAAAAGAGTTTAATGCAGGGATTCGTGGAGAGAAAAAAGATAAATTTAGAGAGGTTCCATTTAAAAGAGAGTTTAAAACAGAAGGGCCATTTTATGCAGCAAAAGTTGAATCAGCAGTGCATATGACTAAGGGTGGAGTAGTTGCTAATGATAAAACAGAAGTTATTAAAGAGAATGGAAAAGTAGCAAAAGGACTTTACGCAGCAGGAGAGGTAGTAAGTTCTAGTGCAGCTTATAGTGCATCAGTAGTATTTGGTCGTATAGCTGGAGAAGAAGCAGCAAATTATATAAAAAAATAAATAGAATGAAGAGAGGAAAAGCCTCTCTTTTTTTCTATAATACAAAGCAAGATTTACAAAAAAAGGAAATTATGTTATTTTATAGAAAAGACATTATATGGAGGTAAAAAAATGCAAGGATTTAAAACATTTCTATTAATGTTAGCAATGACAATGCTTCTATTATTTATAGGTGGAACAATAGGTGGAAAAACTGGAATGACAATAGCTTTAGTTTTTGCAGGAGCTATGAATTTTATTTCATATTGGTTTAGTGACAGAATAGTACTTTCTATGTATAGAGCTCAAGAGTTACCTGAAAACCATAGAGTTTACTGGATTACTAAAAAATTAGCAGAAAATGCAGGGATACCAATGCCTAAAGTATATATGATAAATGAGAGTCAACCAAATGCATTTGCAACAGGAAGAAATCCTAAAAATGCAGCTGTTGCAGTGACAAGAGGTCTGTCTGAGATTATGGATGAAAATGAATTGTCAGGTGTTATAGGACATGAGTTAGGGCATGTAATTCACAGAGATATACTAATTCAAACAGTTGCAGCAACACTTGCTGGAGCTATAGCTTACTTAGCAAATATAGCTAAATGGTCAGCTATATTTGGAGGGAGAAGAGATGACGATGATGATAGTGGAGGTATTTTAGGACTTTTAGCAATAACAATATTTGCTCCAATGGGAGCTATGTTAATTCAAATGGCAATCTCAAGATCTAGAGAGTATAAAGCTGATGAGTTTGGGGCAAAAATAAGTGGACACCCAAGATATTTAGCAAGTGCTCTTAGAAAGTTAGAAACATACACATCTCAAATACATATGGATGCAGTACCAGCAACTGAAAATATGTTTATAGTTTCACCTCTTGCAGGAAATAAAATGGCCAATTTATTTAGTACACATCCAAGTACGCAAGATAGAATAGCAAGACTTGAGGAGATGTATTAATATTAAAAAATTTGACAATTGTTAATTTATACAGTAAATATATAAAGTAAAGGAGTAAATGTTATGGATAATAATTTTATTTCTAAAAAATTTATTATGTTATTTGTAGTACTTATTTTGATTTTATTAGTATATATATTGTTTGAAATGGAAATTTCTAATGAAGAGGAATTAGAAAGAATTTTAACATTTAGAAAGATAAGAATACACCGTTAATGTTAAGAAGTTAGATAATTTCTAACTTCTTTTTACTATGCCAAAAGTTTGACAGAAAAAAATAATTGTTATATACTGGCAATAGTTTATTAAGGCGGTGTAAAATGAAGTGGAAAGTACTAACAATTGAAGATAGAAATATAATACAAAAATTTTTAAAAGGAAGATTTGAAACTTCTGATATGAATTTTACAAATATCTTTTTATGGAGTAAAAGTGAAAATGTGAAATATAAAATAGAGGATGAAATATTGTATTTTACTGGAGAATATGAAAACGATAAATATTATTTATGTCCAGTATTACAAGATGA
>NZ_CAMQYW010000273.1 GCF_947039425.1 uncultured Cetobacterium sp.
CTACACCAGGACGTACACTCTTTCCCTACACGACGCTCTTCCGATCTCTATAATATTTTGAGGTTTTGAAAGAAAAATATATCCATTTTCTAATTTCCCTATAAATAATGGAGAAGAATTTTTTTTATTAACTACAATAAATATCCCATAACTTTTAAAATTATTACTCAAGAATCTCATTACATCTTTTAATAGGACAAAGATCTCCACACATAGTACATACTTTTTCTTCACTAGGAGAAGAAGATGCTCTATATTCTTTAGCCTTCTCAATATCTATACACTCATTAAACATTCCTTCCCAATTAAGTTCTCCTCTATATTTACTCATTCTATTATCCCAATCAGTAGCACCTTTTATTCCTTTAGCTATATCCCCAGCATGAGCTGCAATTCTAGAAGCCATAATTCCCTCCTTCATATCTTCTACAGTTGGTAATCTAAGATGCTCTGCAGGAGTTACATAACAAAGAAAATCAGCTCCACTTGCTGCTGCAATGGCTCCTCCTATAGCTCCTGTTATATGATCATATCCAGGCGCTATATCTGTTACTATTGGTCCTAACACATAAAAAGGAGCATTATAACAAAGTTTCTTTTCAAGTTGCATATTTGTTACAATTTCATGCATTGGAATATGTCCTGGTCCTTCTATTATAACTTGAACATTCTTTTCCCAAGCTCTTTTCGTTAATTCTCCTAAAATTAAAAGCTCCTGTATTTGTGGTCCATCTGTTGAATCAGCTATGCTTCCAGGTCTTAATCCATCACCAAGACTTAAGGTTACATCATAATTTTGACAAATTTCAAGTAATCTATCAAAATATTCATAAAAAGGATTTTCTTGATCATTTGCTATCATCCACTGAAAAAGAATTGAACCTCCTCTACTCACTATTTTTGTAAGTCTTTTTGTATTTTTCAATCTATCTATACATGATCTATTTAATCCTGCATGAACAGTAATAAAATCAATTCCATCTTGACAATGCTCTTCTACTACATCAAAAAGATCATCAACGGACATATTTTTTATATTTTTTCCAAGTTTTGCAATAGCATCATACATAGGTACAGTTCCTAGCATTACATCTGTTTTTTCCACAAGTTCTTTTCTAAATGCCTTTGTATTGCCAAAAGTACTTAAATCCATTATTGCATCAGTTCCATATTCAATAGCTTTTAAAACTTTTATCATTTCATTTGAATAATCACAGCAATCTTCTGAAACTCCTAAATTAACATTAACTTTAGTTTTCATTCCTTCACCAACAGCTCTAGGGTAAATATTTTTATGACCTATATTTTTAGGTATAACAATTCTACCTTGAGACATTTTTTCAAGAAGTTCTTCTTTTGATATCTTCTCATCTTTAGACACTATTTCCATCTCTTTAGTAAATATCCCTTTTTTAGCAGCTTCCATTTGTGTAGAATACATAATCATTCTCCTTTAAATTTTATTTATATAAAACAAAAAAGCCCTATACTCATAGAGTACAAGGCTTTAATTTAAAAATAATTCTACTAAAAAAAATTAAATTAAAAAATTTAACTAAGTAGATTATGAATAAAAAATTCCTTCCCTCCGCTGGTATTATCCAGTTCAAGTTATAAGGGTCAGGAAATAATTTCCCCTCTCAGCCATTAGCTCCCCTAGAAATTTAAATTTAATTGCTTTATATATTGCCAATTATATATATATAATTTTTAAAAGTCAAATTAATTTTAATACAATTTTAAAAAATATAAGAAAAGAAAATCCCCCCTAGATTTCTTTTCTTATATTTTATTTAGTTTTAATTATATTAACTTCCCAATCATAACAACTTTTTTTAAATTTAATATGCAGTTCTTTAGCATATTCTTGCGCCTCTTTCAAATCCCCAAATTTTTTTGAAATAATTAATAATCCTTTTTGCTTTAATTCTACACTAAACATAAGTCCTCCTTAAACAGTAATTTATATAATTTGAAAATATATATTACATATTATAAGTGTATATTTTCAATACGAAAAAGTCAAGATATAGATGTACTGGATAATAATTATATATACAATGACTACGTATTATATTTTTTATATAGTTTACATTTTTCATATTGTCTGTATCTGTGTCAAAAGTAAAACTTACTGTAATAAATTTCACAATAATTTTAAAAGATATTTATATATTATTTTGTAAATTTATTAAATTAAATAATATTATAAGAGGTGATTAATATGGAGAAAATTACTACAGTTGAAGAAAGAATAGAAGAAAGGAAAAATAAGTTGAACTCTATAGCTTCTGATATTCTATTAAAACATGATAAAAATAATTATAAATATTTAGAATATAATTATAATAATAAAATTTACTGTGAAAAATATTTAGACTATTCAACCTGGGAAATTACTCTTATTGAAGATTTTTTTTATAAATAAATATTTTTTTATAAAAAATTTGCATTTTAGACTAATATAGGGATATAATAAAGACAACTTAGTTGTTGAAAAATAGTCTTAATTGTCAATTTATAAGACTATTAATTTTAAAATAATATGTAATTTTTAGGAGGAACAATGAACAAATTTTTATCCATATTTTTTTTAGCATCATCAATCATTCTAGCTAGTGGACCCAAAGTCCCTTATAATCATCCACATCAAAATGTAGTAGAAATGGCTAATATTGGAAGAAATAAAGATATTAACTGGATTACAGTTACAGATGTTGAG
>NZ_CAMQYW010000274.1 GCF_947039425.1 uncultured Cetobacterium sp.
CGCCACACCAATACATTTACTGGGCTGGCCCTGGTGCCAAGCATTACAGTGAAGTCTATCTTATTCACCTTTAAAGCAGTTGCTAGAAGGAACTCCAGATGCAATGTGGCCGGATTTTGTTAAAAAGCATGAAGATGGAATGCCTAAAAATGCAATGTGGTTACAATGTATAGTAGTAGTAGTATTTGTTGGATTAATCTCTTTTGGAGGAGAAGGAGCAGCACAATTTTTCTCTAAATTAATTTTAATGACAAATGTAGCTATGACAATTCCTTATATTTTTGTAGCAGGAGCTTTCCCAGCTTTTAAAAATAAAAGTGAAATAGAAAAGCCTTTTGAAATATACAAAGGTAAAACTATTGTAAAGGTAGCTACAGTATTTACAGTATTATCAGTATCTTTTGCAAATATAACAACAATATTATCACCATACTTAACTACAGGAGATATATCTTCAACAATTTGGATGGTAGCAGGACCAGTTGTATTTACAATAGCAGCCTTAGTAATTTATAGTAAATATGAAAAAAAATATGTAGAAATTTTAAAAACACAGAAAAATTAAGCTTAAAATAAAAAGTAGCAAGTTCAAATGAATTTGCTACTTTTTTATTTGTTAGACTCTTTAAAGGAATAAGCTGATAAAATAAGATTAGCACCACTAAAAAGAATATACCAAGATATGCATAAGAAAATAAATTGTTGAGTAAAAATAGGTAAAGCAACCATTAAACTTCCAAAAAGTATATCAATAATACCAGAACCTAAACTGAAATTAACAAGAGTTGGAAATGTTTTTTTATTAAAAATAACATTGATAATAATAAATATTCCTTTAAAAAGAATAAAAATACCTGCATAAATAATTAAGTAAAGTTGTGATATGAAAGGTGTTATTAAAAGAGAAAGGGATATTATTATTTCAAGAAATCCTAAAAAGATATATAAACCCCAATGGAAAGTTGGAATTTTATTAAATTGAAATCCTTTTGTAAAATTTTTTATTCCACTGACAAAGAAAAAAGCCGAAAAGATATATAGTAAATATATTGAAAATAAAGTAGGACTAAAAATTCCAAAAACACCAACAAGAGTAAATAAAATACCTGTAAAAAGAAGATATAAAAAAACTTTTTGATTAAATGTTTGCATAAAAACCTCCTATGTATTTTATATAATATTCTAAAAAACAAATAGAAATCCTTTTAGTGAATCGCTTATATAAAATAGATATATAAATAAAGAATAATACATATGTTATTTATATATTTGAAAATCTAAATATTATTAAAGTATACTTTAATAACTATAATTTTAAAGCATGAGGAGGAATTTTATGAAAATTGGAATTTTTGATTCAGGTTGGGACGGATTAAAAGTATTAAAAAAGATTAAAGAGAAGGTAGATTTTGCAGATATAATTTATTATGGTGACTATAAAAAATCAAAAGAGGAAAAAAATTATTCTGTGAATATTGGAAATTTTTTTATTGATAATAGAGTGGATATAATAATTGTAATTTGTAATTCTAATGTTGATGAATTACTTAAATTTTTACAAGAACAATTTTCATGTATTCCCATTATTGGTGTTATGAGTCCTGGAATATTAAAAGCAATGAAAGAAAGTAAAAGTAAAAAAATTGGAATTTTTAATAACTCACAATTAGTAAAAAGTAATTTTAATATAAATATTTTAAATAAATTAAATTCAGATACATGTTATTTTGAAAATTTGGAAAATTTAAAAGAGATTCCAGTGGATATAGACACTGTTATAGTAGATTCTTTTATAGAATGTAAAGAAGAGAATATTAAATTTATTGATATAACAGAAGAGATAGCTTTATATGTTTTATTTTATTTGAATAGATTGTCTTTAAAAAATGGATATAAGAAAATTGAAAAATCAAAAATTATTATAGATTATTTTATAACTGGAAATTTAGAAAAATTTAAAAAAATAAGTGAAAATTTATTAAATGAAAAGTTAGATAATATATATATAACTATATAAAAAATGATCTCTGAAAAACAGAAATCATTTTAAATAGTTTTATTTTAAAGTTTTTATTAATTTATCAACAATAGGTGAAAAAAGTTCTGAAATAGCAATTTTATCTTTTTCATATGAGTTGTTAGATAAATTACAAATGCTATTAACCATAGGTAACTCTCCAAGTAAAGGAACACCACATTCCTCTATAAAATCTTTTGTATGATTTTCATTGAAAAGTTGAATTTTAGTATTACATCCAGGGCAAGATATATAACTCATATTTTCAATAATTCCTAGAACTGGAGTATTAAGTTGTTTTGTCATTTTTATAGCTTTAGTAACAATCATAGATATCATATCTTGTGGAATAGAAACCATAACTACACCTGAAAGTGGAATAGATTGCATAACAGTTAAAGCAACATCCCCTGTTCCTGGGGGCATATCAATAATTAGATAATCTAACTCTCCCCAAATAACACCATTCCAAAATTGTTCAACAGCTTTACCTACCATAGGACCTCTCCAAACAACTGGATCGTTTTCATTTTCAATTAGATAATTTAAAGACATAGTTTTGATGCCATCTTTACTTATAACTGGAAGTATATTTTCCTCAACTCCATCAGCTCTTTCCCCACTTAATCCCATAAGTCTAGGAATACTAGGGCCAGTAATATCAGCATCCATAACTCCAACTTTAAATCCTTTATTATTTA
>NZ_CAMQYW010000275.1 GCF_947039425.1 uncultured Cetobacterium sp.
CTTGGAAAATATTGATGCTATAAAAAACAAAAAAATTATAACAATTGAAGATAAACATTTAATGACGTCATCTCAACATATGATAAATTCATTGGAAATAATTTTTAATAAAATATATTCAAAAATATAGAGTTGGAGTGAAAAATGAAATCTGTTAATACACATAAAATATATATCTACTTATTTTTAATTCTTATAATAACTTTAATTATTTCACTTTGTATAGGAAGTGTAAATATACCTTTAAGTAAAATTTTTAACATTTTAAAATATAATATTTTTTCTATTGGAGAGATAGATAGAACATATAATGGGATTTTATGGTACATAAGAACACCAAGAGTTTTAACAGCTTTTTTAGTTGGTGGTGGACTTGGAATATGCGGAGCAACTATTCAAAGTCTTTTTCAAAATCCCATGGGTGATCCTGGAATTTTAGGAATATCTTCTGGGGCTAGTTTAGGTGCTATTTTGTCAATAGCTTTTGGATTAGCTTCAAAATCCATTGTGATTATGCCTTTAATGTCAATATTCTTTTCTTTTTTAGCAGGAATATTAGTATATAAACTTGGAACTTTTAAAGGAAAGGTTTCAATACTTGGATTAATACTTTCTGGAATAGCAATTAGAACATTTTTAGGAGCATTAAATTCACTTATTTTAACAAATATTTCAGATAATTTAGCAAAAGAGTTTCTATTTTGGTCAATGGGAAGTTTAAGTGGACGACATTGGGATCATATTTATATGGCAGGAGTTCCAATTTTATTTTTATCTTATTTACTTATGAGAAATTATAA
Organism: uncultured Cetobacterium sp.; assembly: GCF_947039425.1. Taxonomy (GTDB): domain Bacteria; phylum Fusobacteriota; class Fusobacteriia; order Fusobacteriales; family Fusobacteriaceae; genus Cetobacterium_A. The sequence goes on from NZ_CAMQYW010000275.1 coordinate 801, forward strand.
TGAATTAAATATACTCCTTTTAGGAGATGAGCAAAGTTTATCTCTTGGAATAAATGTAAATAGATTTAGAAAAAAAATATTAATATATACTTCGAGTATTGTTGCTTTAGCTGTTTGTATAAGTGGAAATATCGGTTTTGTTGGACTGGTTATACCTCATATTTTGAAAAAAATTATAGGTAATGATAATAAATATATACTGCCAATGAGTTTTTTAGGTGGAGGAATATTTCTTTTATTAGCAGATTTAATATCTAGAATTATTATTTCTCCTAAAGAGATTGGAATTGGAATTGTAACTTCTCTTTTAGGAGCTCCATATTTTATGTATTTATTGTTGAAATATAGAAGAGGTGAAAATTAATGACAGAATTAATAAAAATTGAAGATGTATCTTTTAAATATTTTAATCAAAATATTTTAAAAAATATAAATTTTAATGTGAATAAAGGAGAGATTATTGGATTAATTGGAATTAATGGTTCAGGGAAAACAACTCTTTTAAAATGTTTAAATGGATTAAATAAATATACAAGTGGGAGTATAACGATAAAAAATAATATATTAAAATTAATGAGCCCAAATAAAATAGCAAAAGAAATTGCTTTTATGAATCAAAATACAAGCTTAGATATATCTTTTAATTGTTTAGATATTGTTGTAATGGGAAGATACCCTCATTTGGAAAGGGGTAAAAGCTTTAGTAAATTTGATTATGAACAATCTTTAAAATATATGAAAGAAACAGATACTTTAAAATTTAAAGATAAAAAAATAAATAGTTTATCTGGTGGAGAAAGACAAAGAGTTCTTTTTTCAAAGGTAGTGGCACAGGAAACAGATGTAATTCTTTTAGATGAACCAACTGCAAGTATGGATCTTTTTAATCAAGAGGAGTTATTTAAAATATGTAAAAAATTAAGTAGAGAGAAAAAAGGAATTGTAATATCAACACATGATTTAAGAGTTGCTGCAAAATATTGTGATAAACTTTTGCTTTTAAAGGATGGAGAGAAGGTATCTTTTGGAAAAGTAGAGGATGTTTTAACTAAAAAAAATATAAAGAAGGCTTATGGGGTAGATGTTGAGATTTTTATTAATCCAATTTCTAAAAATTTAGATTACTATATTTATTAAGAGGAGATATATGATGTTAATTGATACATTAAATACTGGAGACAAGGTATACATTTACAATAAGAGTATTGTTATAAAATTTATAGGGAAAAGAGGAGTCTTGAGTACGAGTATTTTAAATGGTGGATATTCAGAAGAGATAACATCTATTTTTAATAATGATGCTAAAACTTCTGTTGGAATGGGATGTAAATTAAAGGCACCAACATATAAAGAGCATATGGAAGTCCTTTGTAAAGAATTAGGACTTGAACCAAAATATACAACGGGTCTTGGAACAGCTGCTGATATGGAAAATATGAGTAAAAGTGTAAAAAAATATGGAGATTTAGTAGTTACAGCCTTAATAACTGGTGGAATAGAATCAAACGGTGGAAGAGTTGGGGATCCAGCTTCATATATAGAAGAAAATGAGAAAATAGAGATGTTAAAACCTGGAACAATAAATACTTTAATTATGATAGATGGAAAAATAGATGCTGGAGTTTTAGCAAGGTCACTTATAACTGCAACTGAAGCAAAAACAGCAGTTATTCAAGAACTTTTAGCAGGAAGTAATTACTCAAATGGTTTAGCAACTGGATCTGGAACTGATGGAACAATAGTTTGTTGTAATTTAGAGAGTGATAGAATCTATACAAATGCGGGAAAACATTCAAAATTGGGAGAATTAATAGGTCTTGCAGTTAAGGAAGCTTTAAAAAATGCTAGATCGGAAGAGCGTCGTGTAGGGAAAGAGTGTACGTCCTGGTGTAGATC
>NZ_CAMQYW010000276.1 GCF_947039425.1 uncultured Cetobacterium sp.
TACACTCTTTCCCTACACGACGCTCTTCCGATCTTCCTCTGTAACTTTTTCTATTTTTGGAGTTTCTTGAGCTTTTGTATCTGTAGCTACTTTATCTACTGGTTTTTCCATTTTTTTTGTTTCCACTAGTTTTTTTTCAGCTTCTTTTTCTCCTCCACAAGCAACAAATAAACTTCCTAATACTAATAAAGTCAATATTTTTATTTTGTTTTTCATAACAATCCTCCTTTTATTTACATCTCTAATATCTTTCTTATAATTTTTCATCTTTTTTCCTTTTTTTAATAAAAAAAAATAAGACACAAGTGCCTTATTTTGTCTTTAAATATTCTCTCATTAAATAAGCAAGTACTATTACTAAGTAAATTGCTAATTTTTGATATTTATTTAATTGTATTTTCATATTTTTCTCCATTTCTTAATTTTTCTAAAAAAATAGATGGAATTTTAGAAACTTTTTTTCTTTCATAGTTATATGCGAGAATAAGTGTGCTTCCCTCTAGTACTTTCTCGTTGATTTCATTATATACACTATAGATAAAATCCATTGATGTTTTTTTCAATACTATATCATCAATATTTATTTTTAAAACTTCACCTAAATAAACTTCTTTTAAATATTTCACATGTGATTCTAACTGTATAGTCCCGATATCATCTCCAATATTTATTTCTGATAAATTTAAATTTTTAAAAAAATCTATCCTTCCTTGTTGAAACAATATTAATGCTCTCTCATTCCCCATATGTCCACCATAATTAATATCTGACACAGTTACCTTATAATTTATAGAAAACATTTTCAACACCTCTTTTTATATATTATACCATATTTTAACAAATAAAAAAAAGGTGTCATTACAACACCTTAAATTCTACTAATTATTTTTTGAAATTTTCTTTAAGAATAATCCCATTGCAAGTACTGCTGCAACAATCCCAATTGTATATCCTATTGTTTCATTTATTCTAAATCCTTCTGGTGCAATTAAAATATATGTTGTAACAACTGCTGTCATAAATGTACCTGGAATACTCGCTATCCAGTGATTTTTCTTCTCATTGGCTAAGAAGACCGCTCCAGCCCATAAAGCTATTGTTGCTAAAGTTTGGTTAGCCCATGCAAAATATCTCCAAATAATTGCGAAATCCATGAAACAAAGAGCTACTCCTATTGCAAATAGTGGTATTGCTATTACAAATCTATTTTTTATTGGACCTTGCTTATAGTTAATTGCATCAGCAACTGCTAATCTTGCACTTCTAAATGCTGTATCTCCTGAAGTTATTGGACAAGCAACTACTCCTAGTAAAGCTAAAGCTCCTCCGACTTTCCCTAATATTGAATTAGAAATTGTATTTACTACTACTCCTGCTGGTCCTGCATTCATTAGTCCTTCTGTTCCACCAAAGAAAGTCATTGCTGCTGCTGCCCAAATAAGTGCAATAATTCCCTCTGCTATCATAGAACCATAAAATATCTTTCTTCCTTCTTTTTCATTTTTCATACATCTAGCCATTAAAGGTGATTGAGTTGCATGGAATCCTGAAATTGCCCCACAAGCTATTGTTATAAATAGGTATGGGAAAATACTTACACCTTTTGGATGCATATTTGTTAAAGTAACTTCTGGAATATTATATCCTTGAAATATTAATCCACCAGCTATTCCAATACCCATAACAATTAAAGATGCTCCAAATATCGGATAAATTTTTCCAATAAGTTTATCAACTGGTAATATAGTTGCAAGCATATAGTATGCTATAATTATCGCTACCCATATTAAAGAGTTTATATTCGTCATATTTGCAAGTATTCCTGCTGGTCCATTTACAAAAACAACTCCAACTAATATTAATAAAACAACAGAGAAAACTCTCATTATTTTTTTAGCATTATCTCCTAAATAGAATCCAACTATTTCTGCTATTGTTGCTCCATCATGTCTTACAGATAACATTCCTGATAAAAAGTCATGTGTTGCTCCTGCAAAAATACATCCAAATACAATCCATAAAAATGCAACTGGTCCCCATAATGCTCCTGCTACTGCTCCAAAAATCGGTCCCAATCCAGCTATATTTAAAAACTGAATTAAAAAGGCTTTTTTCCAATCAAGTTCAACATAATCAACTCCATCAGCTAATCTCTTTGCTGGTGTAGTTTTTTTCTCATCTACTCCAAAAACTCTTTCCACATATTTACCATATGTAAAATATCCTACTATTAGTGCAATTAGTGATACGATAAAACTTATCATTATTATCCTCCTAAGGTATTATATATTTCATAATATCATTATATCCCTATTCTCTTATAAAATGTGTTTTTCAGAATGAAATGCATTTTTTTTAACTTAAAGTGTCATTTTTTAATTCTTAAATGCTATTTTGAACATATTTATCTTTATGATATAATATAAATTATTTCATTTAAGGAGAATTTTATGTTTGAATTAACAAGTAAACTATTTAATACCTTGGGATATATTATTGCACTTGCTTTTTTCTTTACTAAATTTAAAAGTGCTAAAAATATTTTTACTAAAGAAAAACATAGTAAACAAGATATATTTTTACTTTCTACATTTTTTTCAGGTCTAGCTATTTTAGGTACTTTTGTAGGAATAGATTATAAAGGAGCTATTGTCAATACTAGAAGATCGGAAGAGCA
>NZ_CAMQYW010000277.1 GCF_947039425.1 uncultured Cetobacterium sp.
TAAAGAATACTCTGCTGACAAATTAACGCCAAAAGAATATCCAGCATCAGCATCATAACTAGAATTTATACTTGAACTTCTATTTGCCTCTTCAGAAGTTACTCCAAAATAATAATCTGTAAATTGTTTAGTATACCCTTTTAAATGTATACTTGGAACAACAACTAATTTATCATTAACATAGATAGGTTTAAATGCACTTAACTTAAATTCACTACCTTCTTTTCCGCCTTGAGCTGAAAGTCCTGTTCTAATACCATAAACACCAGTCTTTGCATCAACTCTTATACCAAACATACTTTGAAAATCTCTATCATCAATCCCATCATAACCTGATGCTAAATCTTCTCCATCAACAGCAAATCCACCAAGAGGATTTAAAAATAAAGATGCAGCAAATACATCATCTTGATATACAGTATATCCTACTGTAGCACCTTTAATATATAGTTTTCCATAATCTATATCCATAAGTGGCATTGGATACGTCTTATTATCAGCTCCCTTATAGATACTGTTAGAATAACCTGTTCCAATTCCAATTCCAAACTTATTATCTGCAAAAGTTGTCATTGATAAAATTAACGCTGATACTCCTAGTAGAACCTTTCTCATTATAAATCCTCCCTAAAAACTATCTTTTTTTATGATTTCTTTCTTCTCTTTTAATTTTTATAAAATTATATCTTCCAGATACTTTTCTTTTAAAATTAAATAAATTATTTGTTGGAAAAATTCCAATTCTTCTTATTTCAAATAGATCATCTGAAAAAGATATCCCTCCAGAATCTGTAGCAACAGCAAATTTATATCCTATCTCTTCAGGTATATTCTTAACCTCTTCATTTAAACTTCCATAAGGATATGCAAAAGAAAGTAGCTCTTTCCCAATAATCTCCTCTATTTTCTTTTTAGAGTTAATTATTTCTGCTTTCGCTTTCTCAATTGGAAGTTCTGCAAGTCTTGGATGACTAGTTGTGTGCCCACCAAATTCTATCCCATAATTTTGCATCTCTAAAAGCTCTTCCCTCTCCATTAAAGAAAAAACTTTTTCAGGATTACTAGGATTATCAACATCCCATCTATTGTAATCTATTCCATCTAAAATATAAATTGTACTTTTAAATCCATATTTTTTTAAAATTGGAAATGCATTTTCATAGTTATCTTTATATCCATCATCAAAAGTAAGCATAACCCATTTATTATTTTTATCAAATCTTTTTTTATAATTATTATTTAACATATCTTTAAAGGTTACAGTTTGATAACCCTTATCTTTTAAATATTTCATCTGTTCATCAAATTGAGATACAGTAACATAAGTACCATGAACTCCTATTTCACTATCATCTTTAATAACTCTATGATACATAATTACAGGCATTTCACTTTTTCTTTTTTTTACAATTTCTCTTTGATAAATCTTTTCTATAGAATCTACTATGTTTTCTATTGAAAACTCTTTTGAAACTTTATCTCTTAAAATACAAAGTTCCTCTTTTGGTAAAGCAAGTCCTTTATCAATTTCAGGAATAATATCGGTCCATCTAAACAATTGATGCTTATGAAGTGATATATCTCCAAAATTAGATTTTAGAGCAGAAGTTAGTCTATCTATAGTTACTATTCCGATAGATTCAGCTTCACCTATAGCTAGAACAGGAACTTCACAAAGAATACTTTCAACAGCTACTCTTCCAGCTCCTATAACAAGAGAAGATTCTGATATTTTTTCTGATACATTATTAACATATCCTAAAAATTCTACACTTCCTTGGAATTTCTTAAATCTTTGAGGTACATCTTTTCCACCAATTACCTGTATTTTAAAATCTTTTCTTCTATACAGAATATCTAAAAGTTTATAAGTAACATCCCCTTTAGGTCCTGAAAGTCTTCCTATAATAGATATTAGTTTTTCTTTTTTTTCTATATCTTTAAATTTATTACGATACTCCTTTGTATTAATCATATTTCTAAGAACTGTTATTTTATCCTCTTTAACCTTAAGGTCAGATACTATATGTTCTTTTATATTTTCACATACACTTAAAGAGTAATCTCCAAATCCTTTAATTATCTTTCTACTTAAATGCACAGGTTGTCTTCCATGAATTGTAGTTATTAAAGGTATCTTTGCAATTTTACAAGCTATTGCACAACTCCAAGATGAAGCTCTTGAATGAGCATGAACAACTTGTATATCCTTTTCTCTTATAAATTTAACCAATGTATTTATGTGTGAAATTCTATCTTTTAGCTTTCTTTTATTGAACTCTATCTTTTTATATGGAGCCTTAGTCGGTTTAGTTAATGTATCAGAAACAATATATACATTATTCCCCCTCCTAATTAACTCATCACTCAATACAGTCCCATACACTTCAGCACCAGTTACTTCCAATTGAGAAAGTGCCATTAGTATATTCATTATTAAATCCTCCTGTTATTTTAAATTTTCAGGATTTAACACTTCTAATTCTTCAATAACAAATATCCCATCTTTTCTTATAAGAACATCATCAAACCAAATCTCTCCACCACCAAAATCAGGTCTTTGAATTAGAACTAAATCCCAATGTATAGCTGAATGATTTCCATTATCAGCTAATTTATATGCTTGTCCTGGAGTAAAGTGAATACTACCTGCTATTTTCTCATCAAA
>NZ_CAMQYW010000278.1 GCF_947039425.1 uncultured Cetobacterium sp.
TAGCTGCTATATGTGTATAATGGCCTGCCCTTATGGAACTTTAAAAGCTGATAAAAAAACTCAAAAGCAAATAATGAAATGTGATATGTGTACAGATAATCCAAATGGACCGCAATGTATTGCAAAGTGTCCTATGGCAGCTATTACTTTAGAGGAGGTTAAATAATGAAATATGTTATTATTGGAGCTTCAGCTGCTGGAGTTAATGGTGCTGAAAATTTAAGAAGATTAGACAAAACTGCTGAAATTATAATGATTTCAGAAGATAGTCATATATATTCAAGATGTATTCTTCATCATTATATTGGGGAAATTAGAAATATAAAACAACTTAATTTTGTTTCAGAAGATTTTTTTGAAAAAAATAATATTAACTGGATAAAAAATAAAAAAGTAATAATGCTAGATGAAAATAATAAAATATTAACATTAAATGATAATAGTAAAATCACTTTTGACAAATTATTAATATCATCTGGTTCAAGTCCATTTATCCCACCTATTGAAAATTTAAGAGGTGCTGAAAATGTCGTTGGATTAAAAACTTTAGAAGATTGTTCAGCTATTATTGAACTTGGAAAAAAAGCTAAAAATATTGTTGTTATTGGAGCTGGATTAATTGGAATGGATGCTATTAGTGGATTATTACATAATAAAGAGATCAATGCTAATTTATCTTTAATAGAAATGTCTAATAGACTTTTACCTCTACAATTAGATAAAATATCTTCTAAAATATATGAAGAAAAATTAATTGAAAATAAAGTTAACTTATATCTTAGCTCTAAAGTTTTAAAAGCTAATTTGAATAATGAAAACTTAATAGAAAGTTTAACTTTAGAAGGAGATCTTACTATTCCTTGCGATTTAATTGTTGTTGCAACAGGTATAAAATCTAATACTGATTTTTTACAAAATACAAAGGTAGAATTTGATAGAAAAGGATTGATTTTTAACGAAAAAGGTGAAACAAATATTAAAGATATATATGGAGCAGGAGATGTTAGTGGTAGAGGACCTATTTGGTCTGTAGCTGTTAAAGAAGGTATTATTGCTACATCTAATATGGTTGGTATTGAAAGAGTTATGGATGACTTCTTCGTTTGTAAATCAACTATGAATTTCTTTGGAATCCCTACTCTTTCTCTAGGAGATCAATCTCTTTATGAAAATACAGAAGGAATAATAATAGAAATATCTGAAAATGAAAATAGTTATAAAAAAATAGCCCATAAAGATGGATATATTTATGGAGCTATTATTCAAGGAGATTTAGAATATACAGGTGTTTTAACACAACTTATTAGATTGGATGTTGATATTTCAAAAGTTAAAAAATCTATTTTTAATATTGATTATTCTGATTTTTTCCATCTTGATGCTAATTGTGAATTTCAATACTAAATTTTAGGAGGATATTATGGAACATATTGATTTAGAAAAAGCTATTGAATTATTAATAGAAAATACAATTGCACTAGAACAAAAAGAGGAAAGAAATATACTTGAAAGTTTAGGTTTTGTTTTAGGAGAGGATATTTATTCACCTATAGATAATCCTCCTTTTTCTAGATCACCTCTTGATGGATTTTCATTTAATAATAAAATTTCTAAAAATGTATCACAAAACAATCCTAAAGAAATAGATGTTTTCTCTGAAATTTGTGCTGGTGATTTTTTAGAAAAAGAGGTTCCTTTTGGAAGTGCTGTTCGTATTATGACTGGAGCTCCTATTCCTAAAGGATGTAACTGTGTTTTAAAACAAGAAGAAGTAGAATTTAATGAAGAAAATCAAACTGTTACTATATATAAAGAGATGAAAGCGTTTGAAAATTTTTGTTATCAAGGGGAAGATTTAGAAAAAGGAACCTTAGTTATTAAAAAAGGTGAATTAATAACATACAACCATATTGGAGTATTTGCTTCAATTGGAATAAATAAAGTACATGTATATAAAAAACCAATAATAGGAATTTTGAGCTTAGGAAATGAACTTACCATGCCTGGCGAACGTTTAGAGTCAGGAAAAATATTTAATAGTAATCTTTTTACATTAGCAAGTAGATTAAAATCTTTAGGTTTAGAAAGTTTAATTTTTAATCCCTTACTTGATAATATCAATATTGTTAGTGATTTTATTGAAGCAAATATACATAAAGTTGATTTATTAATAACTACTGGAGGAGTATCTGTTGGTAAAATGGATATTATGCATGATGTAATAAAGAAGATAAATGCTAAACGTTTATTTTGGAAAGTTAATATTCAACCTGGAACTCCTGTTTTAGCATCTGTTAAAAATAATAAGATTATCCTATCTCTTTCTGGAAATCCATTTGCTTCTTTAGTTAATTTTGAACTTTTAGGTAGAAAAATTTTAGAAAAATTAAGTTGTAATGGTATAAAATCAACTTATACACTTAAAGCTAAAGTATCTGGAAATTTTAAAAAAAAGAGTATTAAAAGAAGATTTATTCGAGCTCAATATATTAATGGAGATGTATTTGTTAATAATGATAAACACTCATCAGGAATGATCTCTTCACTTTTAAATAAAAATGCATTAATTGATATCAATCCTGGAAATAACGGGCTTAATGATGGTGATATTGTAGAGGTGATTTTAATTGATTAGTGCACTTATCTTAGCAGGTGG
>NZ_CAMQYW010000279.1 GCF_947039425.1 uncultured Cetobacterium sp.
TTTTAGAAACAGCAAAAAGTATAGCTGCTTCTAAAAGTATAATTTCAACATTATTTCCTTGAATATTTCCTTCAACAATCATTCTAAGAGCTAAATTAATTATTTCGTCACCTAATTTTATTTTTTTTAATAACTCTTTTGAATTTTGTATTTTTCTATTTAAAATCTCCTCTTCTAATTTATATTTTTTATAAAATTCTAATGGATTTTTTTCAAAATCTAACCTTCTTTTTATAATTTCAATACGTTCATCTATATATTTAGACCCTTCTAAATTGACATATAGCCCAAATTTTTCTAAAAATTGATTTCTAAGTTCTCCCTCTTCTGGATTCATGCTTCCAACTAAAATAAAATCACTTTCTTTACTTGAACTAACTTCTAAAATTAAATTAATAATATAATCACTTAATAGATTAACTTCATCTATATATAAAATATTTTTATTTGCTTGAGCAATAATCCCTATTTTATATACCATTTTTCCTTGAGAAAGAGTATCTTCAATATTTATTCCTCCAATTAATCTATCTTCAGTTATATTTAACGGAAGATTATAAATTTTTAAATTTTCAACAACTCCACATATGCTTCTTATTAAGGTTGTTTTTCCTGTTCCTTTCTCTCCTGAAAATAATACACCTCCTATTTTAGGATTAATTATGTTAAGTAATAGAGCTTTTTTTGCTTTTTCTTGGCCTACAATTCCTCCAAATGGATATTTTACTTCCATAGCTCTTCTAATCTCTCTAAAGATAAAGTACTATCTTCAAATGGAGTTTTCCTCATTCTATGGGGAACAGCGAGTAAAGTTGCTTGAAAAATATCATCTTTTGTTACTTGAACTCTTGAATCTAAACTAGCTAAAGTCATTGCTGTTTTAATTATACTCAAATCACATCTATGTCCATCTACTCCTAAGTTTATACTAATTTTTGCCACTGTTTCTAAAATTTCATTGGAGTAAGTTACATCTTTTAAAATATTTTTAGCATTTTCAATTTTAGCAATAATCTTCTCTTCCTCTTTTTTCCATGAATCTATAAACTCTTGAGGATTCTCTTCAAATTTTATTCTTCTTTTTACCACTTGAACTCTTTTATCAATTTCTTTTTCCCCGTGAATATCTACAACTAATCCAAATCTATCTAAAAGTTGAGGTCTCAAATCTCCTTCTTCTGGATTCATTGTTCCAACTAAAACAAACTTTGATGGATGAGAAAAGGAAATTCCCTCTCTTTCAATTGTATTTACTCCCATAGCTGCAGAATCTAAAAGAACATCAACAATATGGTCTTCTAAAAGGTTTATTTCATCAACATATAAAATATTTTTATGAGCAGAATATAAAATTCCCTTTTCAAATTTTTTTTCACCAGTTTTTATTGCATGTTCAATATCAAGTGTTCCAACTACCCTGTCCTCTGTTGCACTAATGGGCAAATTTATAACTTGAATATTATCTTTTTTTAATAATTGAGCTAATGCTCTAACAGCAGTTGATTTAGCAGTTCCCTTTTCTCCTCTAATTAAAACTCCTCCTAAATTTGGATTTATAATATTTAAAATAAGTGCTTTTTTCATATTTTCCTGTCCTACAATAGCAGAAAAAGGATATATTTTTCTTTCCATTTTGTCTCCTCTAATTTTTTATTATTTTAAAAACCGCTTTTCTTAAGTTACAATCTCCTTCTTTTTCTAAAACTCTTTCATTAATTATAAGTCTAGATGGACAAGCTCCTCTACAATATCTTTTATGTTCACAAGTTTTACAAAACTCATATTTTCCTGAAGAAAGTTTAATATCTTTTAACTCCCCCTCTAAAATATTTCCCATAAAATATTGACTATCATTTACAAGAGAACTGCAAGGATATGTATCTCCATTTGGTAAAATAACTAATGTTTCTCCAATAGATGAATAACAATAATTACATGATTCGTAATTTTTTTCCAATCGTAACTTACTATCTTCAATCTCTCTTATAGCTATATATTTTCCTAAAATTCCACCTAAAAACAAACTTTTTTCATAAGTTTTTTTCAAATTCATATAAATTTTTTCTTGAGTTGGGACTTTTAACAAGTTATTTTCAACCACTCTTAAAAGATCTAATCCCAAAGCATTTATATTTTTAAACATATATAATCTTTCTATAAAATTTTCCAAAAGATCTATTGATTTATCTGTTAAAACACAATTTATACTTACATTTTTTTCATATTTTTCCAGATATCTAATTCCATTTATAACCTCTTTAGTCTTTCCTCTAGTAAAGTTATTTACCTCTTGAACTCCGTCTAAACTTATCCCCACTTTTATATCCATTTCACTAAGTTTTTTTCCCATAAAATCATCAATTAAAACTCCATTAGTTTGAATACTAACCTTTCCTTTAAATCCTCTGTATTTTAAATATTCATATATTTTTACTATTAAAGAAAAATTTAAAAGAGGTTCCCCCCCTACAAAAACTAAGGTTCCATCCTCATTTAAAAATTCTAAAGCTTTTTCTCCAATACTCCACTCCATTAAACTTCCATCAAAACTTTTCTTAGCATAACAATAAATACAATCTAAATTACAAAAGTTAGCAATCCAAAGAACTAAGTATTTATAATTTTTTTTAATCTTCATACTCTTCAATATCC
>NZ_CAMQYW010000280.1 GCF_947039425.1 uncultured Cetobacterium sp.
AGCAAGTACATCTGTTAAAGGTTGTTTCAATATGCTCTTGAGGGATTAGCATAGGATCTTTTTTTATTGAAGTAATTATTTCATTTTCTGTTAATCCTTCCTCTTTTAAAATAGAAATAGCTTTTGTTAGATTTTCATATTCTTTTAAATTTTCAAGAATTGTGGTCCTTGCTTTTTTATTAAATTCATATGGGAATTGTACACAACAATTAGTAAGACAGTTAAAGCAATCGAAATTAGTAGGTAAAAGAAAACTATTAATATCAACTATTGTATTGTATATTTTTTTATTTAGTATAACTTTTGTTTTTATCACCTTTATGTTATCAAAATATCTTTGTATTTTGCTTTGTAATTTTAAAGATATTTCAGTATCTTTATGCATAAAATATTTCATTAGACCTCCAAATATATAAATAATTTATTAAATTTATATTATATCACATTTTTTTAACTACTTATATTGACTAAAGGAAAAATATAAAGTATATATATTAATTACTATTTCAATATTTTTATAATATATAATTTACTAAATATTTGGGAGGGACTATGAGTAAACCTTTAATTTTGAAAAATGGAAAAAAAATTAATTTTATTGACAAGATTTTAGATTCTTTTGAAAAAATAGGAAATAAGTTGCCAGATTCTGTAACAATTTTTTTTATTTTATGTTTAATTATTTTAGTTGTATCTTTTTTATGTAATAAATTTAATATAATTGCAATACATCCAGTTACAAATGATATGATTCAAGTCAATAATTTACTAAGTAAAGAAAATTTAAAAGAAATATTAACAGAGATGATAGGTGTTTTTCAAAATTATCCTCCATTAGGAGTAGTATTAGTTGCTATGATCGGAATAGGTCTTGCTGAGAAGAGTGGACTTTTAGAGTCGCTTTTAATTATAACAATATCAAAGGTTCCTAAATATACTGTTTATTATTCTGTTGTTATTTTAGGATTGATTTTTACAGGAATTGGTGATGCTGGATTTGTAATTTTACCACAATTGGCAGCATTAATATTTTTAAATTTAAATAAAAATCCAATAATAGGAATATTATTAGCATATGCAGGTGCTGCTATTGGATTTTGTTCTGGATTATTTATCTCTTTAAATGATATTTTAATAACTTCGTTTACAATTCCAGCAGCTCAAGTTTTAGATTCTACATTTCTTCGTAGTCCCGCAATGACAATATTTTTTAATATAACTAATGGAGTTATTCAGATGTTTGTAATTGCTTGGATTACTAAAAAATTTATAGAACCTCGTTTCCCACCATTAACTGATCAGGAAGATAACTATAATAAAAGTGAACTTAAAATAGATGAAAAAAAAGCTTTGAAATATTCTGGATATTCTCTTTTAATATATTTTATTTTTATATTTAGTTTAACAGTGGGAAAGACTTCATTCCTAAGAGATTCATCAGGTTCTTTAATATCAACTAAGGCACCTTTTATGGGAGGATTAATAATAATAATGACTTTAGCATTTTTAATACCTGGAATAGTTTATGGAATAACCATTAAAAAGATTAAAAATGATAAGGATATTGTAAAAATGATAGGTCAAAGTCTTAGTGAAATGGGAGGGTATATCTTTATTGTTTTTATTGCAGCTCAATTTTTAAATTTATTTAGTAAAAGTAATTTAGGAATAGTTCTAGCAATAAAAGGTGCAGAAAAACTTAGTACAACAGGGTTTTCAGGTATTCCATTAATAGTAATGTATATATTTCTGGTTGGATTTATTAATTTATTTATAGGTAGTGCATCAGCAAAATGGGCTATTTTATCCCCTATTTTTATACCTATGTTTATGCTTTTGGGATATGATCCAGCATTAACACAAATGGCTTATAGAATTGGAGATTCATCTACAAATATGATCTCACCTCTATTTCCTTATTTACCACTTATTTTAGCTGTTTGTAAAAAATATGATAAGAATTTTGGAATAGGAACTTTAGTCGCAAATATGATTCCATATGCACTAGGAACACTTTTTATAAGTATATTACTACTTATTTGCTTTATTACTTTAAATTTACCATTAGGACTTTAAATTGGAGGAATTATGAATAATATAATAAAAGAATTAGCTAAAAAGAACTTAGAGAAAGTAGTGAAAATAAGAAGAGAATTACATGAATATCCTGAACTTGCTTTTAAAGAGTTTAAAACGGCAGCATTAATAAAAAGAGAACTAGACTTATTAAATATATCATATAAAAGTGAAATAGCAGGAACAGGTATTGTGGCTTTAATAGAAGGAAAAGAAAAAGGTAAAACAGTTCTTTTGAGAGCAGATATGGATGCTTTACCAATAGAGGAAGAAACAGAAAGTTTATTTAAATCAAAAAATAAAGGAGTTATGCATGCTTGTTGTCATGATGGTCATGTTGCTGGACTTTTAGGAGCTGCAATGATTTTAAATGAAATTAAAGATAAAATTAAAGGAAATATAAAGTTAGTTTTTCAACCAGCGGAAGAAGGTCCAGGAGGAGCAAAACCAATGATTGATGAGGGTATATTAAATAATCCAAAAGTAGATGTTGCATTTGGATGTCACCTTTGGCCTGGTTATTCTGCAGGTAAAATTTTAATAAAAGATGGTCCTTTGATGGCTCATCCA
>NZ_CAMQYW010000281.1 GCF_947039425.1 uncultured Cetobacterium sp.
AAACCAAAATGTAAATCCTACTATTAATGTTATTCCCTCTTCCTTATTTTCAATAAAATTTATTTTTGAAAAAAATATCAAAAAAAATAGTATTGTTAAAAATATATTTCCTATATAATCTGGATAATAATTTTTCATCTCAAGAATATATTTATTTATCTCACCTTTCATTATTTTAAATATAATAATCACTCCCTATATATCTCTAAAAAAATATCTTCTAACCTTTTATTTCTTTTTACAATAGAATTTATTTTTTCTCCATTTTCTAATAAAAAAATTATTAAATTCTGAATATAATCTCCATCTATTAAAGTAATTAATCCTCTTTTTTTAAGATCAATATCTATTAAAATTTCATTAAATATTAAACTATTATTTTGATTTTTTTCTAAAAAAAGTTCTCCCTCTTTTAAGAAAAAAGTTCTATCAACTATTTGATCTACTATTTCCAATTGATGAGTAGTTAAAATTATAGTTGTTCCTTCTTTTTTTATTTTTAATAAACAATCAATTAACTTATTTCGAGTAATAATATCTAGTCCCAAAGTTGGTTCATCTAAAAATAAAATTTTTGGTTTATTTAATAAAGCTATAATAATTGCTACTTTTTGTTTCATCCCTCTAGAAAAAGTATCTATTTTTTCATTTGAAACATCTGATAAATCAAATAATTCCAATAACTCTTTACCTCTTTTTTTTATGTCATTTTTTTTAATACCAAGCAAACCACCAAAATAATTTAAATTTTCCCAAGGAGTTAAATACCAATATATATTTCTATTTCCTTCAAGAACTACGCCTATTAAATTTAAATATTTACTTCGAATCTCCTTTATATTTATATTATTAAAAGATACTTCCCCCTTTGTTGGAAGTAATAATCCTAGCATTATTTTTATAAGAGTTGTTTTTCCTGCTCCATTTGATCCTAAAATTGCAATTGATTCTCCATCTAAAATTTTGAAATTTATTTCTTTTAAAACTTGATTATTTTTAAAATTTTTAGAAATTCCTGTCACTTCTAACATTTTATCTCCCTTTTATTTATGTTATACTCTTATATACCTTATAATATCTTTTTAGTAAAGGAATTTCTAACTTAAATTGGTATTATACAAGTTATAACTTAATATTTTTTATATGGGAGGTTTTTTATGAATCATTTTGGTACTATTTCTTTAAATACAAATAGATTAACTTTAAGAAAATTTAAAAGTTCTGATATTAAAGAGGCTTATGAAAACTGGACAAGTGATAATAAAGTTACTACTTTTTTAACTTGGGAAACTCATTCATCTGAAGAAATAACTAAAAATATTATAAATAATTGGATAAACTCTTATGATAATAAAAATTTTTATCAATGGGCAATTATTTTAAAAAATGAAAATATAAATATTGGAACTATAAGTATTGTTGAGTTAGATGAATCTCTTCAAAGTGTGACTATTGGTTATTGTATTGGTAGTAAATGGTGGAATCAAGGTATTGTTTCTGAAGCTTTTAAAGAGGTTATTGAGTTTCTATTTAAAGAGGTTAAGGTTAATAAAATAATCTCTTCTCATGATGTTGAAAATCCAAACTCTGGAAAAGTTATGTTAAAATGTGGATTAAAATATGAAGGAACTAATATTAAAGGGATTAGAGATATCTCTCTTTATGGATTAGTTAAAAGAGAATATAAAATTTAAAAATCCCACTTTAAAATAGTGGGATTTTTTTAATTATCTGGAAACTCAGGAAGTTTATCCACAAGAGCTGAATAATCTACTGGTTCTGACTTTTTTTCAGATTTAACTGATTTTATTAATTCAACTGATTTAACTGAATTAATTGAATATATCTTATTTTCACAACATTCTAAAACAAAGAAAAGAGAATCAATTTTTGTAATAACAACCTCATCTAGTAAAGTATTATCAGTAAAAGTAATAGAAACTTTTTGATTTATAAAAGATTTCAAAAGATTCATATAATGCCTCCTTTAACTTTAGTTGATTCATTATAACAAAAATAATCTATGAAACAAACTTTTTTTTTATTATTTTTGATAATATTCATTTCTTAAACTTTTCAAATACTCTATTGAGGCTATCGCACCATTCATTTGATCTTTTAACATACTTTCTAATAACTCTTCAGATATTTCTTGTGGATAATAATATTCAAGTGGTTTAATTATAGACCTATCATAAATTGCTTCTTCAATTTTAAAAGCTCCTTCTCCTACATTAAATACTCCTCCAGATCCTGGACTTCTTTTAAATTGAGCACAATAAGGATAACACATTTCCACATTAACCCTTGTTAAGGATGATTTTTTCATCATTATATCAAAAGACTTTTTTAAATCAATATTTCCTTGTCCTGCTGGAACTCCACAAACAACATATCCATATTTGTCAGATGGTTCTGGTATTACTATATGATCTTTAAAATGTGTAGAAAATGTGTATGGAGCCATATTTTCAGCAGCTTTTATAGGGTCTTCCCAAGCCATCATAGAGTTCCCAAAATCAAATAATAATCCAATCCAAGGAGAATTAATCTCTTTCACGACTTTTACTAATTCTTCTGATGTTTCATACTCATGATTTTCTAAAGCAAGTTTTATTTTG
>NZ_CAMQYW010000282.1 GCF_947039425.1 uncultured Cetobacterium sp.
CATCTGTAGTTTCTTTCTCTTTAATCTCTTCAATAGTTAATAACCCTGTTTTAATTCTCTTAGCTATAGATTCTGCTTTTTCCCAAGCTTTAAAACTTTTTAATTCTGTTGTAGATAATTCTCGTGTTGTAATTTCTCCTGGAGGAAAAGCATATCCCATTTGATAAAAAATATTTGTTGTTTTATTGATAACTTTTATTTTGGCCATTATAGTGCCCCCTCATATTTTGTTATTGATTGTGGTTGTAAAATTAAAATACTTGATAGATGTTCTTCCATTAAGTGAATCTCTGTTAGTTTATCTGTATATGTTTCTGTTAATTGAGCTGGTAAATCTAAAATATATCCAAAGTTTGTTGGTCTATCTTCAACGATTGTTGCTGTTCCATACTCTGCAATTGACACAATTTTTTTAAACCATTTTCTACCTTCTAAAATTTCTAAAGTAGATTTAGGTTCTTTATCTGAATATGGCTTATATAATAAATCGTGTAAGTCTTTATCTAACCAAAATGATTCTGCTTCAAATTTTCCACCTGTTGTATGAGCTGCCCAACCTTTTCTAATTTCTTCTAAGATTTGTGCTCCTGTTAAAGTTGCCCATTTAGCAGCGGCTGTTACAATATTAACCCCTTCTGCTGTATCAAGTCCCTCTAATCCTAACTCAGTTAATCCTTTTTTTAAAAATGTTTCTTCTGTTTTTCCCATTATTTGCATTGCAGCTAAAGCTTTATTTGCAAATTTTGTTTTTCCTTTTGTATATAGATCTTTATCCTGTCTAGTTATTTGTAATGAAGTTGAGATCCATTTCATAGGAACAGAATCTCTTTTTGTATCTAATACTACTGTTGGTGCTTCATCAGGTCTAGTATCTGTTATTTGAGCCTGGCCTTTAAAATATCCTCTGTTAAAAAATACTCTTTCTGATGTTACATCAATTCCATCAACATCTGTTATTAAAGGAATTAGTGAAGCTATAACCATAGGAATCTGTCTACTTGTTATAACTTCTATTAAAGCTCCAGATAAGACATCTCTTATTGGATTCGTTGCTGAGTTATTTATTTTTGCTACATCTTTCATTTTTTATATCCTCCGAATTTTATATTATCTTAATCTTAAAATTGCATATCCATCTGTTTCTGATGATGTCTCAAATACTCCCTCAATATCATCATATGAAGCTGTAGTACTTTTAGCGAACTTTCCACCCTCTCCACAAGCTGCTTTATCTCCAGCTACAACAGGAGATGATACTTGAACATAAACAAATCCTCTTGTTAAAATTACTGGTGTTGTTTGATTTCCCCATTGTTGTTCATCATAAGAGTTTGTCTGTTTAAAAAGAGCTACTCCTAAAAATTGTCCTCCTGTATTCATCAATTTACATTGAGTTTCTTTGTTGGTCCCTCTCATTACTCCAGCACCAAACGGAATAATCTCTTCTGAATAACTATATTTAAACTCTTTAGTTACTCCAGTTCTTGCAATATGACCTGCCATTCTCACTTTCATTATTTATTTCCTCCTTTTCTAGCATTAAGCCAAGTACTTGCTAAATCATCTTTAGCATTTTCTTTTTGCTCATTTTTTACAATTGTTTGGATTGGATCTTTAGAGTTTGTTTTAATTGTTGCTAAATAAACACCCTCAATAAAATTAACGTCCTTCCCTTCAATATCTATAGTCGAATTTTGCTTAATTACAGCCTTCTTTATATCTAACTCATTCATTTTTTCAATTCCTGGGATATCAACACCATTTTCTTTAACTGTACCAATTAAAGTAATTCTAGAATTAACTCTTTCTTCTATTTCTGTCTCCATTCCATTAATTTTAGCTTGCAGACCTACTGAGTTTTGCTTTTCTACTGCGAGTTCTCCTTGTAACTTCCCATTTTCTGCTGTTAAAGTTCCATTTGTTGTTGATAAAGTTGCATTTTCACCATTTAATCTAATAGCTTCTGCATAAATCTCTTGTTCTGTCATATCTTTTCCATTAATTTTCCAAACTGCCATTTGCTCAACTCCTTTTGAATTTTGTTTTTTTAAATTTAAACCTGTACTATATGCTAAATTACTATCATTTGAATTAAACTTAGTAATCTTTGCTTCCTCTCCTGCTCTAGCATCATTAACAATTGCTAGATGATTGTATCTTATATTTCTTTGGATGTGTGTATAGCTCTCATTATTTGCTGTAAATCCCGCTATTTTCTCCATATCACAATAATAACCAGTAGATAATTTATCTTTTCCACTTTGAATATCTATAATTAGATCTGCATCTAATATTTTTGCTTTAATAACAAGCTGATTATCTTCAATTCCTAAACTTTCAATAACCATTCCTTTGGCATACTCAGTAGCATTTCTAGAGTTCACAAACTCCCAAGGATGTGAGTTAGTAATAGGAACACCTACAATGTGTTTACTAGAAAGTTCTAACTCTTCTATAGGGATTATTTCTTTTGTTATTTCACCAGTCCACCAATCAATATATTCAAGTGGCTTATCAGCAATAGCTGCGACCCCTTCAATAGTCATAAAACCATCAGAATCAATATCATTCATTTTCTTAACATTAAATTCTAAATTTCTTAAAATATTCATAAATCACC
>NZ_CAMQYW010000283.1 GCF_947039425.1 uncultured Cetobacterium sp.
ATCAGGTACAGAAGGTGACAATATTGCTGTAAGAGGAGTAGTAAAGGCTTATAAAAATAGAGGAAATCATATTATAACTAGTGCTATAGAGCACCCAGCTATAAGAAATACATATAAAGATTTAGCTTTAGATGGGATGGAAGTAACTTTTATTCCAGTAGATAAAAATGGTATTGTAGATGTAGAACAATTAAAAGCTGCAATAAGACCAGAAACTATATTAATATCAGTTATGCATGCAAATAACGAAGTAGGTTCAATTGAACCAATAAAAGAGATTGGTGAAATAGCAAAGAAAAATAGAATTTTATTACATGTAGATGCTGTTCAAACAGTTGGTAAAATTCCAGTTTATCCAAAAGAATTAGGTGCAGATTTATTAACTTTCTCAGGTCATAAGTTTCATGGACCTAAAGGAATTGGTGGACTTTACATAAGACAAGGTGTGAGAGTGGCAAGAACAGTAACTGGTGGAGGACAAGAAAAGAAATTAAGACCAGGAACTACTAATACTCCAGCTGTAGTAGGAATGGCTAAAGCTCTAGAAATGGCATGTGAATCAATGGAAGTTGAAATGATAAGAGAAAGTCAATTAAGAGATTACTTTGAGAGTGAAATTTTAAAAAGAATTCCAGAAATTGTAATAAATGCAAAAAATGTAGAAAGATTGCCAGGAACATCAAGTATAACATTTAAATACCTAGAAGGAGAATCGATTTTATTGTCATTAAGTTATTTAGGAATTGCTGTTAGTTCAGGTTCTGCCTGCTCATCAGATGAGTTACAGGCATCACATGTACTTTTAGCAATGGGAATTGAACCTGAATTTGCTCATGGAACTATTAGATTTAGTTTAGGAAAGTATAATACAAAAGAAGAAATTGATTATACAATAGAGCAAGTTGTAAAAGTTGTAGAAAAATTAAGAATACTATCGCCTTTATGGAATGAATATACAAAATAATTTAAGAGTAAAAGGAGAAATTTTATGCAATATACAGAAAAAGTAATGGATCATTTTATGAATCCTAGAAATGTTGGAACAATGGAAAATCCTGATGGATATGGGAAAGTAGGAAATCCTTCTTGCGGAGATATTATGGAAATTTTTCTTAAGATAGAAGATGATAAAATAACAGATGTTAAGTTTAGAACATTTGGATGTGCTTCAGCAATAGCAACATCATCAATTTCAACAGAAATGGTATTAGGAAAAGATATACATGAAGCTTTAGAAGTGACAAATAAAGTTGTTGCAGAAGCTTTAGGAGGGTTACCAGCTACTAAAATGCATTGTTCAGTATTAGCTGAAGAAGCATTAAAAGAAGCGATAGAAGATTACTTGGCTAAAAAACAAAAATAATGTATAATACAAAGGCTGCTATGAATTCATAGTAGCCTTTATTATTTTAAAACATTTATTTAGAGGGGTTTTTATGAAAAAATTAGTTTTGTTTTTTATGTTTGGCTATGTTAGCTTAGTATTTGGAAGAGCAAATATTCCAAATTATAGATCATATTTATTGGGAGATACAAAAGGAAATATTTATTATGAAAAAAATGCAGAAAAAGAATACCCTCTAGCTTCAGTAACTAAAGTAATGACTATAATGGTAACTTTAGATGAAATAAGAAAAGGAAAGATAGGTCTTTATGATGAAGTTCCTATTGATTGGGAAATTGTAAGTGTGGGTGGAACGATTATACCTGTGAAAAGTGGAGATAAAGTTTTATTAATAGATCTTTTAAAATCAGCAGCAATAAGATCTGCAAATAACGCAGCATATGCTTTAGCAAAATATGTGGGGAAAGGAAGCATTTCCACTTTTGTTGATATGATGAATGAGAAAGCTAAAAAATTAGGATTGGAAAATGATCTAGAGTTTCATACTCCAGCAGGCCTTCCAGATTATATGACAAAGAAAAGAATGGATATGGGAACAGCTAAAGGGATTTATGGAATGACAATGGAAGCTCTAAAATATCCGGAATATTTAGCTATAGCTAGGCAGAAAACAGCAATGATATTAAATAATACTTATGAATTGAGAAGTACTATAAAGTTATTAGGAACAGATGGAATTTATGGATTAAAAACTGGATATCATAGAAAGGCTAGATTTAATATAACTGTTTTAAGTGATAAAGATAATACTAATTTAGTAACTGTTGTTATGGGCGGAAAAACCCAAGATATTAGAGATGATAAAGTATTAGAATTAAATAGAGAGTTTCATAAAATTTATAGAAACAAAGATATTATTAAGGAATCAGTTCCTTTATTTAATATTCCTGTAAAAACTGGATACATAAATAATATAGATGTTTATGGAAGTAAAAATTTATCAAGAATTTTAAGAAAAGATTCAGATGTAAAAATAGAAGTAAATAGAATGAGTTACGTAAAAGCACCTATGAAAAATGGTGATGTTGTTGGAACTTATAAGGTCTTAGTAAATGGAAACGAAATTGCTTCAGATAAATTAATAATAAAAGAAAATATAGAAAAAAAATCAATAACAGATAGAATCATGGATAAGTTTTAAAATATATTGTCAACTAAAAATGAAAATGTCCCACAAAATCGTTAATTATTAGCTCTAAATTT
>NZ_CAMQYW010000284.1 GCF_947039425.1 uncultured Cetobacterium sp.
ACTAAATTATGTTGAAAAACAGCTTTTCCCTCTCTTAAAATCTCACATTCCATTGTTGTTGAAATAGTTAATTCTAAGTTAGTTCCACAAAAGAAAAGTTTATCTCCTCTTGTTTCAATGAAAACATATGAAATTATAGGTCTTATTTTATTTTCATTGATAGCCTTTTCAACTATTTTTATTTTCTTTAAAAAATCTAATCTATCTACTTTTAAAATCAATTTTGCCTCCTTGCTTTTAATAGTAATAGTTCCCTTTTAGTAACTCACTATAACGCATTCTTAATTTTTCTAGAGTTTTTTGTTCAATCTGTCTAACTCTTTCTCTTGTAATACTAAAACTTTGTCCGATATCTTCTAAAGTATGAATCTGATTTCCATCAAATCCAAATCTTAATTTTAAAATTTGTTTTTCTCTTTCACTTAATTTATTTAGAATTTCATTAATTTGAACTCTACTAATTTTACTAAGAACAGATTCCTCTAAACTATGCTTACTATCCTCTGCTATTGTATCTTCTAAATAAATATCCTCTCCTATTGGAGCGTTAAGTGATATTGTATCTTGAAATTCTACCATTAATCCTTCAACTTTTTCATAAGAAGAACCTGTTCCCAAAGATATCTCCTCTATACTCGGATATTCTCCAACTCTCATAATATAATCCATAATAAACTTATTAGTTTTATTTAACAAGTCATACTTATAAGATGGAATTCTTATTTCTCTACCTTTGCTAATAATAGCTTTATTTATAGCTTGTTTAATCCACCAAACTGCATAAGTAGAAAATCTATATCCCTTTTCCAAGTCAAATTTTTCTATAGCATGAATAAGTCCAAAGTTCCCTTCACTTATCAAATCTATAAATCCCATTCCCTTATTTATATACCCCTTTGCTACATTTACTACTAATCTTAGGTTACATAAAATTAAACGTTCCCTTGCTTCTACATTCCCATTTTGGGCTTTTAATAACAATTCACATTCTTCATCTCTATTTAACACTTCGTATTCTCTTATGTCCTCTAAATAAAATGAAACCAAATCTCTCTCCCTCATACACACCCCATGTTTTCTTTAGTCATCTTTTTTTAAATTCTTTAATTATTCCGTGTTGAATATTCTATTCATTTTTAATAAAATTCCTCTTTTAACTCTCTTGTCATAAGACCTTTAACTTTCTCTTTCGTATCTGCACCTTTATAAATAATCTCATAAATTGCTTCAACTATAGGCATACTAATTCCAAGTTCTATTTTTTTATTATATACAGCTTTTACAGTTGCTACCCCTTCTGCAACCATTACCATACTTTTTAAAATATCTTGAATATTTTCCCCTTTACCTAATCTCTCTCCAACAAATCTATTTCTACTATGCTTACTTGCACATGTAACTATTAAATCTCCTATCCCTGTAAGTCCTGAAAAAGTTAGTTCATTAGCTCCTAATACTTTTCCAAATCTTATCATTTCAGCTATTCCTCTAGTTATAAGTGCTGCCTTTGCATTATCACCATAACCTAATCCATCTGCTATTCCTGCACCTATAGCTAAACAGTTTTTAACTGCTCCACCTAATTCAACTCCAGCTATATCTTCACTTATATATACTCTAAAGTTTTCAGTGTTAAATAACTCTTGAACTTTTTTAGCATTTTCTCTATCTCCTGCTGCAACTATAGTACTAGGTAACTCTTGGGCAACCTCTTCAGCATGAGTAGGTCCTGATAATACAATTATATTTTTATGATATTTACCTTTAATTTCATCTTTCATTACATTAGAAAGTGTCTCTCCAGTTAATACTTCTATTCCTTTAGCTGTATTTATCATTAACATATCTTCACATATCTGCGGAGATACTCTTTCCATTACCCCTCTTAGTACTTGTGAAGGAACAGAAAATACAACATATTTAACTTCATCTAAAAGACCCTCTAATTTTGATGTTACTTTCAATTTTTCAGGAAATTTTATTCCAGGTAAAAGTCTCTTATTTTCTTTTTCTAAACTAAGTTTCTCTGCAATCTCTGCATTATGTTCCCATAAAGTAACGTCATGACCTTTTTTAGCTAGAACCATTCCCAAAGCTGTTCCCCAACTTCCTGCTCCAATTATAACTACTTTTTCCATTTAATTTATCTCCTTACTTTAAATTAAATTTATTCTCTTTTCCTTCCATTAATCTACCTATATTAGCTTTATGCTTATAAATAACAAATATTCCCACAATTAATGATATTCCTACTAATGGAAATCTTGCAGTTACATCTCTCACTGGTAAAAAAAATGCTAATATTGGAAGTAATGCTGAACATATAATAGATGCTAGAGATATATATCCACTTATAGCTACAACAACTATAAATACTATTATCAATACTAATATTACATGTGGCATTAAAAAGAGAAATACTCCTAAACTTGTTGCTACACCTTTTCCACCTTTAAATTTTAAAAAGAATGAAAAACTGTGCCCTAATATTGCTACTAATCCCAATATAACTAGATATACTCCATCCACTCCGAAAACACTTGCTAAGTATAAAGGAATGTACCCTTTTAAAGAGATCGGAAGAGCG
>NZ_CAMQYW010000285.1 GCF_947039425.1 uncultured Cetobacterium sp.
TTAAAATATTTATTTTTCATAATTCGATTTTTTATGAAGTACAAATGCCCCTCCAGTTGCTATTACTAAAACTCCTATTCCATATATTAAAATAGCCTCTGTTGAATATCCCTCATAATTTTCTTTTAGACTATTTAATACATTTAAAACTAAGATTACACTTAAAATACAAGGAGTTAAATATTTCACACAAAATTCCCATACTCTTCCAATTCTAAACTCAGAAATTGGATTTACATGCTCTATTATCTCTTTAGGATTTTTTATCCAACAAATTAAAACTATTTCTAAAAGTCCTGATATTGCAATCGCATAGTTATTTAAAAAATAATCTGCAATATCTAATATATATAATCCGGCTCTTGTTGCTATTATTAATGAAAATAAAAATGCTCCACCTACACAATAATTTATTGCTTTTTTTCTTTCTAAATTAAATCTATCTTGTAAACTTGCTACAACTGTCTCTATTATTGAAACACTTGATGAAATTCCTGCAAATATTAAACATAGAAAAAATAAAATCCCAATTATCCCTTTAGCTCCTGATAAAGCATTTATTGCCTGTGGAAATACTACAAAGGCAAATCCTACTCCTGCTGCTGATACATCCTTAACAGCTACTCCTTGAACCATAGCCATATGTCCTAATATTGCAAATACACCAATCCCTGTTATTAAACTAAAGCTACAATTTCCAAAACCTGTTAAAAATGCATTATTTACAATATCTGATTCTTTTGGTAAATAACTAGAATATGTAAGCATTATTCCAAAAGCTATACTTAAAGTAAAGAAAATCTGAGTATAGGCTGCTAACCAAGCTTTAGGATTTGCAAGAGCTGAAAAATCTGGTGTAAAAAAGTAATTTAATCCATCTACTGCACCTGGTAAAGTAACTCCTCTAACAACAATTACTAATAACAAACAAATAAGCAATGGCATAAAAATTTTATTAGCTTTTTCTATTCCGTTTTTTACACCCTTCCTTAAAACAACATAATTAACTCCCCACATAACAAAAAGAGGCAGTAAAACTTTATAATTTATACCATTTAAATGCATTGGTGATTCTGATATTTCTAAATAATGTTTAAATAAAAAATCCTTTGTATCTACTCCCCAACTTTGATTTAATGCATAAATTGTATAACTTGCTGCCCAAGCAATTATTACAACATAGTAGGATGAAATAAAAAATGCAATTGCTGATTGAAACCATCCTAAAAATCCCCATTTTTTTCCAATTGTTCCAAGAATTCCAGGAGCACTTTTTCTTATTTTATGTCCCAAGGCAAACTCTAAAATTAAAATTGGTATTCCTGCTGTTAATAAAGCAACTATATAGGGTATTAAAAAAGCGCCTCCTCCATTGGATACAACTACATATGGAAATCTCCAAATATTTCCCAGTCCTATTGCTGCTAGAATAAATCCCATTCGTGATCCCCATTCTGCTCTGTTCTTTTCCATTTTAACCACTCCCTTTTATTTTTTTATAAAAAAAAAGCAGACTTAAATATAAGCGTGCTTTATCCCCAAGGTTAAAAGTCTCCTACAATATATTTAATATATTACATGATTTATTTTAAATTTTATGTATAAAATTATCAGTAATCTATTAATATTATCTTTGGATGTATTTTCCTTTTTATTTTTTGTTTTATTTATTGGTATGATACTATCATTTTTTTAATAGGTATTCAAGTTTTTTTTGTTTTTTTTTTTTTTATTTTTAATATATAATTTCTCTTATTTAAAAAATAAAAAAAGTCGAGAACAATCTCGACATAATTTTATTAATTCATTTTATCTACTAATGATTTTCCAGCTTTAAATTTAACTGTTTTCTTAGCTTCAATTTTAATTTCTTCTCCAGTTTTTGGATTTCTTCCAATTCTTTCAGGTCTTTCTACAACCTCAAATTTTCCCCATCCAATGAAGTTAAGCTCTTCTCCACCTTTTAAAGTTTCTTCTATTGTAACTAGAACTGAATCTAATTTTCTTTCTGCTTCAGCTTTTGAAGTGAATATTCCTTTTTCAAATAATACTTTAGCGAACTCTTTTTTTGTCATTATTTTGCCTCCTAAAATGATTCTATTGTAATCAATGTACAGTCATTTATATCATATAAACCAATTAATTTCAAATATTTTTTAGCTTTTTTTGGATTTTTTTTAGATTTTATTATATAATCAAATTATCTTAATATTAAGGGTGATGACATATGATCAAGAAAATTATTTTTTTAATCTCCATCTTTGTTTTATCTTCATGCACTTCGGTGAGATATCGTGTGAATTCATCTAAATACAGATCGAAGTCCTTTAATAATAGGGTTAGATTTGTAATTCTACACTATACTGCATTAAATGATGAAAGATCTATTAGATCTTTAACTCAAAACAATGTTAGTTCTCACTATTTAGTTACACAAAAACCTTCTGATGACGTATACTCTTTAGTTCCAAATGATAAAAGAGCTTGGCATGCAGGAGTCAGTTCATTTGATGGTTACAAAAATCTAAATGACAACTCTATAGGAGATCGGAAGAGCACACGTCTGAACTCCAGTCACGAATTCG
>NZ_CAMQYW010000286.1 GCF_947039425.1 uncultured Cetobacterium sp.
AAATAATATCTTTATTTTTCATAATTGGCTCTAATAATTTATATTTCTCATTTTTTTCTATATTTGTCAAATAAATAATAGTTCCATCTGATATTTTAGTTTCTATAATTGTATCTATATCATCTATATTTGAAATATCTAAATAATAACAATTAAAATATCTAGTTATATCTTTTTCTGAATTATATTTTAATGGATAATATATATCACATGGTAAATATTTATTTAATAATTCTGTATAATTATTATTTATAGTTTTATTTTTAATATACTCTTTTATATCTTTTTCTATATTGATCTCATTATCTTCAACTATTTTAAAATGATTAAAATTTCTTTTATATGCTATATAATTTTTTTCTTGTAAAGTTTTTAATGATTTTTCAAAATCTTCACTATTAATTCCAACCGCCAATTTTATAATTTCTTTAGTCGGTTCAATTTCAGCAAACTTATTATATATATATAATAATGTTATCGCTTTTATTATCTTTTTTTCTATATCTTTTTTTAATTTTGAAATAATATTTTTACCATTAATATATGATTTATATTCCAAACTTTCTGATTTTAAAAATTTAAAATTTTCTTCAAAATAATCATATAATCTGTCTAAACTAATAATAAATTCATTTTTTAATATATTTTTTAATGATCTTCCCTCTCCTGATGAAATAAATGCAAACATAGTTCTTTCATTTTGTGCTATCTTTTGAGATAAATCTGGTAATATTTGAGCTGATAGATAATTTAATGGATAAAACTTTTCACCAATCACTTGTGAGATTTCAGAAGATATTTTGCTATCTTTTATCAAATCAAAATATTTATCAAATAGTTCTTTATTATCATTTTTATATTTTATAAAATCTTTATTTTTCTTCATTGATTCAGCAACAATATCTAAAGAAGTTAATTTTTCATAATTTAAATATTCTTTTTGAAATCTTCCACTTACTTTTTCCCACTCTAACTTATTATCATCTTTATTTAATTTATTAGCATATTGAAATATATCCTTATGTGTAATTAAAAATAAATATGAATTATTTTCATTATTACAATATTCTGCCATATCTTGAATTTCTTTTACATCAATAGTATTTATATTACTTTCTAAATATCTTCCAAATTCATCAAATATATAGATAACTCCTGAATATTTTTTAGATTGTATAATTTTATTTTCAAAATCAGTTAAGAACTCTTGAATACCTAATCTACATTCTAAATTTATAAATTTTTCACCATAAAATATTTTTTCATATATTTTTGTAAATATTTCTAAATATTTTTCATTATATGCTTTTAATTCTTTCAAATATTTATCTAATGTAATATTATACATATTTAATTCTTTTTCTACTTTATCTACAATCTCTTTTTGATTCTTTTTCCAAGTTTCTATTTTATTGATAATAACATTAAATTCATTATTTAATTTTATATTTAGGTTATTATTTTTAATTGCTTCTAATACTCCTATGACTAATCCTTTTTCATAACCTTCAAATTTATCATCTATAAAAACTGTAAGATAATTTTTATTTTCTATATTTTTATATGTTGATTTTATAGAGTATTTCTCTTCAATTTTGTTTATTAGTTTATTTTTCTCTAAATCATTTTTATTAGTTAATAAGTTTAAAAGAACTGATAAAAAAAATGATTTTCCACTTCCATACGCTCCTGATAGTAAATATGAATTATTTGTATTTTTACTTATCCCCAAAATCAATTTTTCTAATAATTTTGAATTTTTTTCTGTAGGTATATAAGAACTCATTTTATGATTATTATCAAAGTCATTTTTTATATTTATTGAGTATCCCATTTCTAATATATCAATTCCTCTATCCATCCTACAGCTCACTTCCTAATATTTTATTTAAAATTTCTTTTTCACTTTCTTTTTCTACATCAATAGTTATTATATTTAATCCCACTGCTCTATCAATATGTATTTCATTTTTTCCTTCTAATAACTCTAATATCTTTTCAAAGTCTAAATAAGATAATCTGATAACTTTATAAATATATTCATATGCTTCTATTAAAGATAATTGTACAGTTCCTTTGTATCCTCTATATTTTTTTATTAATAAATAATAAATTAAATATTCTGATATTTCTTTAGGATCTATATATCTGATTTTATAAAGTTTATCTACAGTCTTTTCTATACATTTTAATCTAGAAAATGGAGAAACAATATTATCTTCTGGATTAAATACTTTATCTGTCTCTTTACAATAAACTTTTATAAAGACATTTACACTATCTTGTAATGTTTTTTTAGAGTATTTTATATTTCTCTCTTTACAAAATAATTCTACTCTATTCTCTAATAACTCCTTCGTAAATTCATTAGATTCATTTTTATTAAAAGCTACATTCCAAATCAAAACATTTTCATTTTCTTTATAAAAAATATTCGAATGTAACAACCATAAACTATTTATATTTTGTAAATACTCATCCTTTTTAAAAATAACTTTTGCAATTTCAGATAGTTCACAATTTGTTTTATCTTTTTCTATTATTTCTAAAATTTCTAACCAATATTTCATAGATTCAACCATTAT
>NZ_CAMQYW010000287.1 GCF_947039425.1 uncultured Cetobacterium sp.
ATCAATTCACAACCAATTGAAATGATAGATACGATTAAAAATACGTTACAAATGTGTTTTTTCATAATAAGTACCTCTTTTCTTTTTTTTAGGACTTTGTCCGTTAATTCTTGTATTATTTGTACCATATTTACAACTTATTGTCAAATAAAAGAACTGATTTTTTAAATAAAAAACAATTATTATATTTTATAAAATAAAAAACCCCTTTGTTTCCAAGGGGTTTTTGACTATACATTCATAAAAAAAAATAAAAAAATATTTTTTTGAATAAAATATTCTTGTATGATATGGTAAAACAATGTTTATTGTATGTAAAAAAAAGATGGCCGAAAATCTTTAAATAGAAATTTTAATATGTTTTATTGGTCTTCCTTTTGAGATATTATTTTGAATTTCAGGAATGCCATAATTATGATCTATTAATTTATTTATAATTCGTCGAGCACTTCTTTCACTAATATCTAGATACCCAGCAATCTCTTTAGTGTTAATATATGGAGTTTTTTTCTTTTCTTTTAATTCTAGTATTTTTCGAATATGTATTTGTGAAATAAGTGTTGTGTTACTAATTTTTTCTATTTTTGTATTTAAATTCTGAGATGTTTTTTCAATAGATGGATTGATAAGAGTATTAGTATCATCTATAATATATAATTTTCCATTTTTTAATGAATTAGAAAGAGCTTTTCTAGCATTAAAATCAGCTAAATAAGCTGTAGAACCATATCCGATTCCAGAGTATATTTTCATATTTAGATTCGAAGTTAATTTTGAAAAATTATCTAAGCTTTGTGCAAAGGCTCCTCTTGTTCCAAAAATAATAAATTGTTCTATACTGCTAGAATAGAGAGCTCCTTGAACTTCACGAACATAAGAGATAATATTTTTTCTTATATTATTTTCATTTTCAAGATCATCATAATAATTATTATGATATAAATAATCTATTTTTATAATTTGTATGGCAATTTGAGATGATTTTAATCGACATATATTTTTTTTATCTAAAAGTTCGCGATAAAGATTTTTAATTTGTGCTAAATTTGGCTGTAATCTAAATATAGGATAACCTTGAGCTTTTAAGGAGGAGTAAACTTTTCCGCAAGAAGTCAAAATAATATCTATTTTTCCTGAGTCAAAAAGTGCTTTATGTTTTATTGCATAGTCTTCCTCTTCTAAAAGTGGATCAAAAGTAAAAAGATGGATATTTTGATGATTAAGATTCCAATCATCAACAACTTCAGATAGATCATCTTGATTGAGAATATCAATACTAAATGAATTTATATTTTTTAAAGTGTTTTGAGCTTGCCAAAGAGCACTCATAAGACTTGAACCTTTTCTAGAAATAGTAACAAAAGGTATTTTAGGTAGTCTATATTTAGTAATAGTATATTCAATGATAATACCAGTAAAAATTAGTGCATCTACCTCTTTTTCACACTCTTCTAAAATTTTATGAAGATTTTTAGTGTCTTCATGAATGTAGAATTTAGAATTAATAGTATGATCCATATCTTTTAATTTTTGATTAATATGTAGGACAGAGTCACTAGGTCCAACAATTCCGATTTTCATAAAATTTCCCCCTAAGTATATAAATGTTTAAGTTTTATTTTAGCATAAAAAATTAGAAAATAGAATTATAAAATTAAAAACGGGTCAATAATTTGACCCGATAAGATTAACCTATAAAAATAGAAGTATTTATATTTTCTAAAAAATTTAAACCCATCCTATTTGTAATTTTTTCAAAGAAAAATGATCTGCTTAAATTTCCCATAATAACTAAATTATAATTATTTAAAATTGAATAAACACCAGAAATATCATTAGTATCTGAAAAAAATCTTTTAACAGATATTTCTAAACCTTTATCAATAAGAAGATCTTTTAAATAATTAGAATCATCATTATAATTCCAAGTGAACATGTTAATTTTATTAATATCATTAAATAAAGAAATAAAATTATAAGCACTTTTATTTACTTTGACTCCGTCATTGGAGATTAAAGCAATATTTGAAAAGTTTAAAGGTTTATTCCTTAAAATAATAACTGGTCGATATAGATTTTTAAGAATATCTAAAAATAAATCATTTAGTATAAAATCTTGGTCTAAGAGTAATAGATCACAATATTTCAAATGATTTTTAACTGAATGTCCGCTGATTTCAGTTTCTATAATTAGTTTTTCGTGAATATTATATTGTAATAATTTGTCACGAATAGTATCAATAAATTTATCCTCTATTTCGTGAAGCATTTTAGAAGCAATACCAGAATTAATAATTGTTTCTCTAATTGGAATTGTATATGCAATATTTTTAATATAAATTGGAACTATTTTAAAACCGTACAGATGATTTAAATTTTTATAACTATCTAAAATCAAATCCAAGTCACTACCATTTCTGAACATAACTAGAGTCTTTTTCATTGAAAACCTCCTACTACTCTTAATTTTAAATGTCTAAAATATTTTACTAAAAAAAAAAGAAAATCCTTTAAAAAAAGGAAAATATAACAAAAAGTTAAATTATATGTTATAATAGCATACATAATTTCCAAAA
>NZ_CAMQYW010000288.1 GCF_947039425.1 uncultured Cetobacterium sp.
CTACACCAGGACGTACACTCTTTCCCTACACGACGCTCTTCCGATCTCTTCCATTCTTGAATCCATAACTACTGGAGATTGAACTACTACAGGTCTATTATGTCTATACAACATATTTATAAGCATATAGTTAATAGTTCCATTCCACCATTATGTAGCCACTATTGTAATTCTATTATTGTGATAGTGCTTATTTACTACGGTTTTTTAACTATTATCTTATTTTCATTTGTTCTTTTAAAATTACTTCCACTTCTATTGATAGTGTTAGCTCTTTGAAAAGGGGGCATTGCTTTTGCAACATCCTATCTTTAAAGATTAAAATTTATACTGTTAATTGGTTCCTATTTGTGCTCCGGAATTAGAATACAAGTTCCGATTTTACAACACAAGAAAAATGTGTTATAATATTAAGATGTACAGATTTAGGAGATATTGTTTTATATCAAAATCAAATACAAACATCAAAATTACAAATATATTTATATCAAAATATCTCTTAAGTTAAGAACTACTTCAATATACATCGAAACAACTAAAATTAGGAGGCAATATGATAAAAATAAGAAATGTATCTAAATTTTTTAATGGAAACAAAGTACTAAAAAATATTAACTTAGAAATTGAAAATGGAGAATTTGTTGTTTTAATAGGGCAATCTGGTTCTGGAAAGACAACTTTACTAAAATTAATAAATAAGTTAATAAAACCAACTTCTGGTGAGATATTCGTAGGAGAGGAAGAGATTAGTAAACGAAATAGCATAAGTCTCAGGAGAGAAATAGGATATGTTATTCAAAAAGAAGGTCTTATGCCTCATATGAATATAGGAGAAAACATTGAACTAATTCCAAAACTTTTAAAATGGAAAAAAACTAAAATGGAAAGTAGAAGCAAAGAGCTTTTGAATTTAGTGGGATTAGATCCAATGGACTATTACGAAAGATATCCAAGTGAACTTTCAGGTGGGCAGAGACAAAGAGTAGGAATTGCTAGAGCTTTAGCAAATAATCCAGATACTATTTTAATGGATGAACCCTTTTCAGCCTTAGATCCAATTACAAGGGAAAATTTACAGCAAGAGATTTTAAGTTTACAAAAAGAACTAAAAAAAACAATAGTTTTTGTAACTCATGATATGGATGAAGCTTTGAAAATAGCTGATAAAATAGCGATTTTAAAAGATGGAGAGATTATACAGTATGATAGTCCTGAAAACATTTTAAAAAATCCAATAAATGAATTTGTAGAAAATTTTGTTGGAAAAAATAGATTATGGAAAAATCCAGATATTCTTCAAGCTAAAGATATTATGAGAAAAGATTTCCCAATGGTAACAGTGAATGGAAGACTTATAACAGCTCTTGAAATTATGGATAAAAATGATATGCAGTTTTTAGTTGTAGTAGAAAAAAATAGAGCTGAAAATAAAGAAAAAGCTGTAGGTATTATATTTAAATGGGATATAACACTTCAAGCTATGGAAAATGGAGCAACTATTGAATCTCTAATGAAAAAAGATTTTCAAAGTGTATTCTTTGATGAAAAATTAACTACAATTATAAAATTAATAGAGGATCAAACTTTAAAATTAGTTGTAGTTAATGATAGAAATAAAAAATTACTAGGAGTAATTTCTGCAAATAGATTAATAACAATGTTAGCTAGAATTGTTCCTCATGGGAGGGATTAATGAATAGTATAACTGAATTTTTAAACTTTATTGTATCGAGAAAAGAAGAGGTTGGAAGAATGCTTTTTCAGCATATAGAGATAACAATGTTTGCAGTAGGATTAGCAATTTTAATAGGAGTTCCTGTCGGAATTTTAATATGTAGAAATGAAAAAGTTGCAAAAAGTGTACTATTTATAATAGGTATATTTCAAACAATACCTAGTTTAGCTTTCTTTGGATTTATAATTCCAATTTTGGGAATAGGATTAAAACCAGCTATATTTGTTTTATTTTTATATGGACTTTTACCAATTGTAACAAATACTTATATTGGAATAAAAAGTATAGACAAATCTACAATTGAAGCTGGAGTAGGAATGGGAATGAGTACATGGGACATAATAAGAAGAATAGAGTTCCCATTAGCAGTTCCAACTATAATGGGTGGAGTAAAGATATCTACAGTAACTAATATAGGTACAGCAACTATTGCTGCCTTAATTGGAGCTGGTGGTCTTGGAGAAGCTATATTTAAAGGTATCTCTATAAATAATAACTACTTAATTTTATGTGGTGCAATACCTGCAGCACTTCTTGCTATTTTGGTAAATTATATTTTAGGAAATGTAGAAAAAGCTTTAAAACCTTTAGAATCAGCTAGTCAAAAAGATGAAAGAAAAAAAGGAGTTTTAATATCTAAATGTTCTGGAGTTTTACTTTTAATCTTTTTAATATTTATTGGTATAAATAAATTTCAAAGTATAGGAAAGAAAACTTTAGTAATAGGTCATAAAAATTATACAGAACAACGAATTTTAGGACAGATGTATAAAATTCTTTTAGAAAATAAAACAGATTATAATATAGAGGTTGTTGAGCTTGGAGGAGGTCGTATT
>NZ_CAMQYW010000289.1 GCF_947039425.1 uncultured Cetobacterium sp.
AATAAATATTGTAGATAAAAGTGCATATTGAACAAAACTTATTGGTGTTAATCCATAAACATAGTTTTGAATTCCAAATGGAAATACAGGAAGTAATCTTGTTGTTGCTAGTATAAACCACCCCTCATTTTTTACACCTTCATTTATACTTTTAAAAGCTTTTGTATTACCAAATTTTTCTTCAATTGGTTTTCTTGCTATATATCTCGCTATTAAAAATGAAAGAGATAATCCAAGTCCTGCACCTAAAGCTGTATAAATAACTCCATTTACTGCTCCAAAAATTATTCCTCCAGCAAGAGTTAAAGGTAAAACTGATATACAAGTTATTGTAACTACTGTATATAAACCAATATATGCAAATGGTCCCCATATTCCTAAACTTTTTATTAAAGTTTCTAATTTTTCTCTATCTTTTAAATACTCTAAAGCTCCAGATTGAACTAATCCATAACCAATTACTCCTAAAACTATTATAATTCCAATTATTTTTATAGGATTTTTTTTCATTTAATTACTCTCCTTTTTCAAGTTCAACTTTTCCTGATTTTGCTTGATGAGACCATTCAATCCAAGAACCATCATAATTTTTACTATTTTCATAACCTAATAATTCTTTTAATACAAACGTTGTATGAGCTGATCTCACTGCTGATTGACAATATGATATAGCTTCTTTTGTTCCATCAATTCCTTTTTCTTTATACATGGCAACTAATTCATCATAAGACTTCATTGTTTTATCACTATTTAGTGCTTGTGTCCATTCTACAAATACTCCTCCAGGAATTCTTCCCTTTTCAAAAGCTCCCTTTTTCAAATCCTCTCCTGTATATTCCTCTTCACTTCTTGTATCTACAATATGACAATTTTTCTCTTCAATAGCATTTTTAACATGATGAATTTCTGCTAATGTATCCTTATCTGGAGTATTTGTAAATTTAAATGTTCCTTTTTTCTCTTTTGCTCCCATTCCAAATCCTGTTTTTAATCCTGTCTCTTTTAAAGCAGAATATCCACCATCAACAAGTTTTACATTTTCCATTCCATATAAATCTAATATCCACCATAATCTGAACTCATCTAATCCATTTCCAGATAAAACTAGTACTGTATCATTTGTTACACCCATCTTATTTAATTCTATTTCCATCTCTTCCCTAGAAGCTCTCATTCCACCAATTTCACCATATCTTTTATCTTTTGGTTGCATATCAGATCTCCACATATTATATGACCCTTTGATGTTATTAAGCATAAACTGAGCATCTGGTCTAACATCTATAAGAACAACATTTTTATTATTTAAAATCAACTCCTTAGCTGAATCTGCACTAATTAATTTATCAGTTTTATAATCCTTATACTCTTTTGAAAATGTTACCATTGATAGTAATACTGTCCCTAAAATTAAACTTTTTTTCATAAACCCCTCCATATTTATTTTATTTTCTTTTGTTTAACTCCATCTTAGATTTATATCTTGTCATCCACTGCTTTACAGGTCCTGCATTTCTTTTTTTAGCTTGAGATTTCATATATTTATCTCCAAATATTAAATCAACTATATGAAGTGCATCAGCATCTCCTTTTTCCATTGATTCTCTACATGCTGCACAATAAGTTACCATATGTCCTGTTGTTGTTTCATCAGCTCTTCTTTCCATAACTCTTTTTGCCACATCTGGAACAGCTGGTACTATCATTCCCCCAAAACCACAACATCTTGCATTTTCTCTTGTATTTTCTAATTCTTCTACGTTATATCCCAACTCATTCATAATCCATCTAATTCCATCATGAATTTGTGTTTCTTTTCTTATAGAGCAAGAATCATGAATATTAAATACTACATCTGAATCTTTTCCTACTCCAATTTGATTTTCAGGCAATCCAATTTCAGGAAGTAATTCCCAAAGAGATAAAACTTTTTGATTAGAATATGTTTTAAAAATTCCATAACAAGATTGGCAAGCTACAATTACGTATTCTGCTTCAACTTTATCAAGTTCTTCTTGAACAGATTTAAATCTTTCTTTAAATACTTTTTCCTGTCCTAAAGCCTTTGGTGGTTTTCCACAACATTTTAATAAAGACCCAACTTCACCATCAAGTTTATTTTGTAAATGATCTAATATGTTTCCTACAGCTTCTGAGTTATATGAAGGTAGTGAGCAACCTGGGAAAAATACATACTTTGTTTTCTTTCCTTGAGGAGCTGAATTTGTTGTATTAAACATCTTTGAATATCCTAAATATTGATGTACTTCAATAGCTTTATGTCCTTTCATTGGAGATTTTCCATTGTTATCTTTAACATATTCAACTCTACTTCCCATAAAATTACCCTTAATATCAAAATCTTTTGGACATTTTATAGTACACTGATCACACATATTGCAAGAGTAAGCTATTTTAGGATCCATATTTTCATTACCTTTTTCTAAATACTCTTTAAATAAAGTTTTTGGACAATCAGTATAATCATTTAGCATAATACACTCTTTCATACAAAGTTTACATTGACATTGTAAACATCTACTTGCTTCTTTAATTGCTTGTTCTTTAGTG
>NZ_CAMQYW010000290.1 GCF_947039425.1 uncultured Cetobacterium sp.
TTCAAGACCTGTAAAAAACTCACCATCACATGTTGCACAATATCCAACGCCTCTACCTTTAAATTTTTCTTCCCCTTTAAATCCAATTTTCCTTGGAGTTCCACCTGTTGCTACTAATACTGAAAATCCTTTAATTTCTCCTAGTGTAGTTTTAATAACTTTTATATCTTCATTAAGTTGAACACTTAAAACTTCCTCTTGAATTAATTCTGCTCCAAAATTTTTAGCTTGATCTTTCATACTAAGTGCTAAATTTTCTCCTGTTGTCATAGGTATTCCTGGATAATTTACAACTTCATTTGTTGTTTTTATTTGCCCTCCAACAACACTTTCTTTTTCTATTATTAAAACTTTTTGTTTTGCTCTTCCTGCATAAATAGCTGCTGTTAATCCTGCTGGACCACCACCTATTATAACTAAATCATATATATTTTTCATTTTAGCCCTCCTTTTTTTTTTAAAAGAAAAGGCACTTTTAAAGTGCCTTAATTTAAATCTAAATTTTTCCAATTAAATCTAAACTTGGAGCTAATGTTTCTTTTCCTGGTTTCCATTTTGCTGGACAAACTTGATCACCATGAGTATCTACAAATTGAGCAGCTTGAACTTTTCTTAATAATTCACTTGCATCTCTTCCTATTCCTAAATCATGTACTTCATAAGCTTTAATAACTCCTTCAGGATTTATTATAAAACTACCTCTTAAAGCTAATCCTTCCTCTTCTATCATAACTTGAAATTGTCTTGATAATTTTCCAGTTGGATCTGCTACCATAGGATATTCAATTTTTCCAATAGCTTTTGATGTATCATGCCATGCTTTATGTACAAATTCTGTATCTGTTGAAACAGAATATATTTCACAATTTATATTTTTAAATTCTTCATAATTATCAGCTAAATCTTCTAACTCAGTAGGACAAACAAATGTAAAATCTGCTGGATAAAAGAAAAATACTGACCATTTACCTTTTAAATCCTCTTGAGAAATTCTCTAAAAATCCCCTTTATGAAAAGATTGTGCTGTAAAATCTTCTACTTTTTTACCTATTAATGACATTTGAATCACTCCTTGTTGTTTTGAATTAATTACTTATTTGTAATGATTATAAACTTAATTTATATTTTTGTCAACATATTTTTTAAAAGTTAAATATTTTGTAAATAAAAGTAATTTTTTGTAAAAAAATGTACAAACTTATTTTATACATTTTTCATCTATTAATTTATTTCAATATCCCTTATTTTTTTTATAAATTCAACTCTATTTTCTGCTTTCATTTTTGTAATCTCTTCTTTTAATCTAAATCTCTCATTTAGAGGTATATGTTCAATTGCTTTATTAAGTATATCCACAACCTTATTTACATTTTCCTCTTTTTCTGAAAGAAGCTCTGCCACTTCATCTGGATCTAAACCTTTTTCAACTCCAGTCATAATAGCTAATTCATCAACATTAACTTCAGAAACATTTGATTTTAATTTCATTAAATCATCTTTACTTAGTTTTTTAATAATTTCATTTACACTTTGTAGTTCCATTATTACGTCACTTCCTTTTCTGTTATTAATTTGATTATATACCTCTAAAAAATACAAGTCAATTATTTTATGGTTTAAATAAATTTATAGCTGTTATTATTACAGGCATTTGAAAAATATCTATTAAAAAGGCTCCTGTTAAAGTTACAATTAAATAAGGATTGGCTGTATATCCATATCTTTCAGATATCTCACCCATATTTAACATTGCATTTGTTGTTGCTCCAAGACCTGATCCACACATGCCAGAAACCATAACTGCTGCATCATAATCACTCCCCATAGCTTTAAAAACAATATACTTAGTATATACTCCCATAAAAAAAACTTGAGCAAAAAGTATAATTAGCATTGGTACTGCTAAATCTACTAATTCCCATAATTTTAAAGATATTAATGCCATGGATAAAAATATATTAAGAGAAGTTATCCCTAATATATCCATTAAACTACGATTTATTCTAACAATATTAAACTTTAAATTTAAGTTATTGAAAATAATTGCAACAAACATAGCTCCCACATATGATGGAATTGCCAAATTCAATTTTATTTTTAATAATTCAGAAAGATTTGTTCCTAACATCATTATAACTGCTAATATTGTTATTTGTTTTAATAAATCTTCAACACTTAAATCCTCTTTTTTATGAATCTCATCAAAATTCAAATCATCCTTCCCAACTATATTTATTGGTTTTAATTTGTTTTTTCTTATTAAATATAATCCTAAAGGTGAACCTAACAATCCACCAGCTAAAAGACCAAATGTTGCTGCTGAAAGGGCCACTGTACTAGCTCCTAAAACTCCCATTTGCTCAACTGTTGCTCCAAAAGCTCCTGCTGAACCATGTCCGCCACTCATGGATACAGATCCTGCTAAAACACCATACAATGGATTTATATTTGTCATCTTTGCAAGTGACACACCTATTACAGTTTGCATAAGTGTCATAAATCCACTTAACAACCAAAAAATTACAAGTAGTTTTCCTCCTTTTTTTAATGCTGATATAGATGATCCAAG
>NZ_CAMQYW010000291.1 GCF_947039425.1 uncultured Cetobacterium sp.
ACAATAAATAGTGTATATTATTAATATATACTATAGGAGGATGATAATATGTATTATAATGAATATTTCTTTTACTTAAAAGAAAAATTACCAGGAAAGTGTTATGATGTTTTAGATGAATGTTATAATGCACATAAAGAGGAAGTTGAAGCTTCTTTTGCCTATTTTCAAAATTTAGAATATGGAGAAATTTGTGTTGAAACAAAGATAATTATTCCAAGAATAGAATCTTTAACAATGGCTTATGAGATATTAATTAGAGAAAATTTAATTGATGTTACAGAAGATGGAAGATTTAGATTAGATAGATTTGGTGTGTATTTATTACATTATCTAAATAAATAAAAAATTTAAGGAGACTTTTTAGTCTCCTTTTTTACTCTGTTATTGATTTTATATATTTTATTTTTTCTTCGGGAATTGTATAAGTAAAAATGTACTCCTTTTCATTGCTATTAATTTTAATAGCATATTTATTTTCAGTTTCTTCTATTGCATTAATAATTTGAAAATTATCTACATTTAATTCTTCAGCAATACTTTCTAAAAACTCATCCTCAAATTCAAATTCAAAATACTCATCTTCATGTTCAATAACATAATTAAAATCTATACAATTTATTATTTTCATATTAATTCTCCTTTACTTTTATTATATTATACAAATTTATCTATTAAAAATCAATGAAAATAGGTTATAATAAAGTATATAAATTGAATATATTTTAAATATATGTTAATATAAAAATTATAGTGTATATAGTTTCAGGAGGAAAAAATGAATAATACAGGTTTAGTTTTAGAGGGCGGTGGATTAAGAGGAGTTTATACATCTGGTGTTTTAGATTATTTTTTAACACAAAATTTAGAATTTAACTATACAATTGGAGTTTCAGCAGGAGCAATTTATTCAGCTTCTTATGCTTCAAGACAAAAAGAAAGAAATTTAGAAATTGAATTAAAATATTTAGATGATGAAAGATATATGGGATTAAAATATCTGATAAAAACTGGTAATTATATAAATTTAGATTTTGCTTATAGAAAAATGACATATGAATACTTTCCTTTTGATTTTGAAACATTTAAAAATAACAATAGAGAGTTTAAAGTAGGAGCTTTTAACTGTCTAACTGGAGAAACTGAATTCTTTTCAAAAAAAGATTACAAAAATACAGAGGATTTATTACAAGCATTAATAGCAACAGGAAGCCTTCCTTTTTTATCTAAAGAAAGACTCCTTAATAATAAAATTTATTTAGATGGTGGAATTGCAGCTCCTATTCCTTTAGAAGAATCAATAAAAGATGGGAATGATAAACATGTAATTATATTGACTCAAGAAAAAGAGTATAAAAAATTGGCAATGAGACCACAAAGTTTAATAAAAACATACTATAGAAAATACCCTAAAGTTGCTAAAGCATTAATAGAAAGACATGAAGTTTATAATAATTTATTAAAAAAAATTAATGAATTAGAAAAATCAGGAAAAGTTTTTGTAATTAGACCTACAGAAAATCTAGAAGTTGGAAGATTAGAAAGAGATTTAAGTAAAATAGAGGCTTTATATCATTTAGGAATTTCAGATGCTAAAAATATATATAATAATTTATTACAATGGTTAGAAAAGTAAGTTCTTGTAATTTACAAAACTCTTTAAAAAATATTTGTAATTTTCTCAAAAGTTTTGTAAAATATAAAAATATAAAATATTATAGGGTGGGACAATGAAAAAAATATTAGGATTAGGGATACTATTATTTTCAATGAATCTATATGCAAATTCATTTGATTTAATTACATTGGGTAGTGACGGTGGTGTTTTAGATGGAAA
The DNA here is from genome assembly GCF_947039425.1 of uncultured Cetobacterium sp. GTDB lineage: Bacteria > Fusobacteriota > Fusobacteriia > Fusobacteriales > Fusobacteriaceae > Cetobacterium_A. Next base: position 1,838 of record NZ_CAMQYW010000291.1, read on the forward strand.
TATTTCTGGCTATTTAATTAAATCAGCAAATACAGATAATTTTGTATCTTTAGATGCAGGAACAATTCTTCCTGGAATAACTAAAGCATTGAAAAAAGGTAGTTTTAATGAAATTAAAATTCCTAAAGACACTGAATGGAGTGATACTGGATATATTTTTAGAGAAAAAATAAAAGGTTATTTATTAACACATTCACATCTTGATCATATATCAGGGCTTGTAATTTCTTCAACAGAGGATAAGAAAAAAGGAATATATGCTCTTGATAATACAATTAGCAATTTAAAAGATACAGTTTTTAATTGGAAATTATGGCCAAATTTTGGAAATGAAGGCGAAGGATTTAAGTTAAATCAATATTCTTACAATAGAGTTTCTGATGTGGAATTTGTAGAAATACCAGATACTAATTTAAGAGTAAAAGCTTTTCCTCTAAGTCATAGTAATCATATATCTACAATGTTTTTAGTTGAAAATGATGGTGATTATATGGCATATTATGGAGATGTTGGGCCTGATAAAATAGAAAAAACAGATTTATTAGAAAAAACTTTTAAAGTTTTAGGACCATTAATTAAAAAAAATAAATTAAAGGGCATTATGATTGAGGTTTCTTATGATAATTCTAGAGAAGATAACTTATTATTTGGTCATTTAACACCTAAGTGGTTAAATAAAGAATTAGAGGTATTAGAAAAATATTCTGGTAAAAATAAATTGGAGAACTTA
>NZ_CAMQYW010000292.1 GCF_947039425.1 uncultured Cetobacterium sp.
AATTAACACATTCAACACCTGAAATTAAATGTCCTTCATATATATTTTTCAAATAAAAATTTAATTCCTCTTCATCAAGTCCTAACTTATCTAAAGGAAAATTATCATTGGATAAAATATTTCCATTTATATTTGATTCCTTAATAAATTTTAAAATCGAAAAAACTTTAATCATAAAAAATACCTCCAAAATATTATTTATATTTTAAAATGTATAACCTATATGTGCTTGAAATAAAATTCCATCTCCTAAAACATTATTTGATAACACTAATTCTATTGGTCCTAAGAAAGTATTCCAAGCTATTCCACCTCCATAACCTATCATATTATTTTTCCCATATAAATATCTATTAGAAGTAACAGAATCAAGTGTCGCAATATTTCCTTTAAGAATAAAATTTAAATCTCCAATCAAAGAATAACGAAGAGTTTGTTGAGCCATAATAAACTTATCAGTATACATCCCCATTAACGGTACTCCATAAAAAGAATAATTTTTTGCTTGTGGAATATCTCTAAGTCCTCCTAAAGAGAAGAGCTCTAATAGAGGAGTATAATTACTTTTTCTAATTTTTCCTGCATTTATAGAGAACCCTAAGGTTAAATTTTTATAAAATGTTTTATAAGAATTTATACTATAAGAATATCCTGAAAACTTTTTATTCGAATCATCTAAAGATTCTCCATTAAATCCACTTAATACCATTGCCGATCCATCTTTTGGATATATTTTAGCATCTAAAGAATCATAGTTTAAAAATGCTGTATTTGTTATAAATTCAGTTGATTCATCAAAAGATACATGTTTTATTTCATCTCTTTCAAGACGTTGTCCCTCTGAATATCTAACATTTGTTTTTTTATATCCAAGATTATATCCTAAAAATAAATTATGGAAAAGAGAAGTGCCAATATAAAAATTACTTCCTACAGATTCTCCAATATATGTTGAGTTTATTTTATCTTTATTATATAAAAATAATGGATTTTGACTATAAAAAAACTCTAAATTTGTTGCAAAAGTGTTATCAAAGTAATTAAATAATCGAGTATTTTCAAAAGTAATTTTAGGATATTTTGAAAGTTCTGTCTTTAATATATATTTTCTTTTTGTTTTTCCAAAAATTGAGACATCTCCAGCTAATTGTAGAGAAGCTCCATAATCAGAAAGATAAGACAGTCCACCTTGAAGCTTAGAATTAAAATTTTCTACAATATTAAAATCTATTGTATTAGTTTTTCTATTTACATTATAAAAAACTCTATCTATATAATTAAGAGAATATATTCTTTGAGCCCATAAATTTAGCTCTTCTTGATTTAAATATTCTTTTTTAGGTTTTAATTTTTTTATATCTTCTATTACAAAATCGTTTTTAGTATTAATTTTCATTTTAATAACTTTATTATCTTCTAATTTTAGTCTATCCTTCCTTATTTTTATCTCATTATATTTTTCTTTATTGGTGAATTTTTTTAAATTATTACGAGCCTTATCTCCAGCTTCCTTTCCTAATGAAATCAAACTATCTAAATCTGAAAAATCTAAAGTCCCTTTATCTCTAACATTTGGAGTAATTAAAATATCAGCATATCCAATTTGTTTTTTTACATTTTCTTGACCTCTATATGATGAGAGTTTATCCAAAATAGTTATTATATTTGAACTACTATTTATCTCCTCAGGTTTAGCTGAAATATTAACCGCAATAACAATATCAGCCCCCATTTTAATAGCTTCATATATGGCAAAATTATCAACAACACCACCATCAACATAGTATTTACCCTTATCTTTTACAGGGACTAAAACAGTTGGAATAGCCATACTTTTGAAAGTTGCTAGTGCTAAATCTCCATTTTGTATTTTTATAGAATTCCCACTTTGGAGGTCTGTTGAGATTGCTGTAAAATTAATTGGAAGTTTAGAGAAATCATGTATTCCTTCAGCCTTTGAAAAGATTTTTTTCAATTGCAAATAAACTTCTTCTCCATCAGTAATTCCTGTTGGAAGAGATAAATCTAAAGTTGATGGATTAATTGATAGTGTTAAAGGATATTTATTTCTCGTTTTTTCTGTTATTGGTTTTAAGGTTCTATTCCCACTATCTAAAAGAAGATTGGTAAAATCTAAACCATTTATAATATTCTTCATCTCTTTAGTTGTATATCCCACAGAATACATGGCTCCAACAATACTTCCAACACTAGTCCCAACTATATAATCAATTGGTATTTTTAACTCTTCTAAAATTTCAATCACCCCAATTTCAGCTGCTCCTTTAGCTCCACCGCCACTTAAAACTAATGCTATTTTAGGTTTATATGCACTATTTCCTTTTAAAAGTAATGCTTCTTTTTGAAACTTTAGTTTTAACATTTCAAGTTGATTTTGTTGCTCCTTTAATTTTTCAATTTGTTTTTTTATAGTATCTATTTTGTCATTTACTGTATTTATTTTAACAAGATTATTTTCAGAATATGACAATGTTGTAATTAATAGAAAAAATGAAATTATAAAGTTATTTTTCATCAGTTAATTCTCCTCAGATTGTTATCAATA
>NZ_CAMQYW010000293.1 GCF_947039425.1 uncultured Cetobacterium sp.
TTTTTTTTTTTAATTTTTTTTTTTTTTTTTAAAAATTTTTTTCCCAAATTTTAACTTCAAAGATATTATCATTGATGCTGATTATATCAGTTACTTCAAAAGTATAATATCTATTAGATTTAGGAGCTATTTTTATTCTGAAGTCTCCCTCGTTTTTATCAAATACTATTTCATTATTTCCACTAACATTATTTTTCAAAGAATAACTATTTGTTTTTAACAAGACACGCGTGTCGGAAGTTTTTATCAATTCACTATCTGTGTTATATATATAAAATTTAAAGTTATAATCTCCATCATCTAGTCTAATATTTCTTAAACTTTTACTATGACTTGTTTCTATAGTGTGTAGTAATTTTTCTTTAGATAAAATTTCAACTTTTATCTTTATAAACTTAAAATTTTTTAAAGAATTTTCTGTTCTTATTTTATAATATTCTTTTTTATTATTATTTATTATAGGAACATATGTCCCATCAAATTTTTTACCATCAATTATCGTTGATGTTGATGTCTTTTCTTTAAATTCCTCTTTTAGTTCTTTTGTTATTTTTTCTATTTTCAATGCATCAAACTTATTATAATCAATTTCAAGATTAAAGTTTAGCGATTGCTTATTATCACATATAATTTCCCCTGGAATATTTACAATTATCTCAGGAATCTTGTTTTTAAATAAACTGTAATTTAACATTCGTACTCCTTTATAAAAGGCAGGATGTCAACCCTGCCAGTTTTTATTGTATTATATATGAAATTATATTAAACTCATATTCTTTGTCCAATCTAAGCTCTGTTTTACCAAGCTCATATATATTATAGCCTTCTTTTTCACTCTCTTTATAACTTAATATAGAGTTCTTATCAATATCTATGTCTATAATTACATAACTATTAGAATATTTATTTCTTTTTATTCTAATTCTGTTTGATTGGCCTTCAAGCATTATATCTTCAAATGTAGACTCTAAAGATGAACTTTCAGTTTCTATAGTTATACTTTTATTGATTTGAACATGATTGCCTGATGAATCATAACAATTAACAACAAGTTTGTAGTTTCCAGATGTTAAGTTAAATTGAGGTTTAAATTTAAACTCAGCTGTGTCTGTTTCAACTTTATTTTCAATTTTACCAAATGTACTACCATCAGCATATCCATTTTTCTCTAAACTATATTCACATCTAACCACATCATTTGGAACTTCCCAAATCCACTCTGGTCTTCTGTTTTCAGTTATAGTATATAAAGGTCTTGTAAATCTCATTTTAGTAACATCAGGTGCTTCAGTATCATATGTAATAAATTGATATTCATATTCTTCTGCCCAGTTACCGTTCTGGTCAAAACCAGTTAATACAAATACATAATTCCCATCATTAGAAATTCCATTCTTCTTAATAGTTTTATTAAGAGTTATTGAATTTTCATCTAAAGATTCATTCTTTTTAAACTGGATTTCTTCAGATAATTTTAAAACTTTTTCATTTACTTTACTTTTATCAAAGCCTTGAGTACTGAAAACACATTTCCAATCATCTGCTGTTAAAATATAATTTTCTACTTCTCCAAGCTCCTTGTAAAGAGTATCTAGCTTTTTGAAGTCTTCCTCTGACATAATTAACCAAGAATACTTAAAGTAGTTTATATCATTCTCCCAAGAGATTGTAGGGATAACATTAGTGAATATATTTGTACCCCCAGCTACAATTGGTTTGAACGGAGGTTCTCTGTCCAAAATGATTGAATTAGAATATATTTCATTTCTAATATTTCCTGATACATCAAACGTTTTCATATAAACAGTGTATATCCCATCTTTTCTTTCTTCAAATGATGAATACTCTTTAGCTGAGGAAATTTTAATCCATTCCCCTATTGGTAAATTAGGATTGAATGAATAATAAACTCCTGCTGCTGAATCTCCATTTCCTGTATATTCCCACTTCCAATTAAGTACTGAATTATCATTAGTATATTTTTTATTAGTAAATACTATTCCTTGTGGTATTGTTCTATCTAAAGTTACTGTTATAGAAGCAATATCTGATTTTTTATTTAAAATAACATTTGTTCCAGCTTGTTCAACCACATCTTTGAATATAGCTCTAACATACAAGGTATAATCTCCATCTGCATTATTACCAGCTATTGTTTTAGGTATATTATTTAGTGTGAATGACGATTTCTCAATCTCTTTCCATTTGCTTGGATTAGTTAAATCCACAACACTCTTGTTGTATGGAGTAGTTAATTGATACTCCCACTTCTCTATATTGTCTGCTTCTAAATGCCATTGGAATAATAAAGTTGAATTATTTGTATTGAGTTTTTTAGGTGATGTAAATAACGGTTTGATTGCTGTTATATCTCTCAGTTCTATAACTTTCTCAAAACTTGGAGAAATATTTCCAGCATAGTCTATTCCACTTAATTCCAATTTATATATATTTGGTAAAAGTTTTTTGAATACTAAACTTATATCTTCTTCACTTTCAGAGTTTTTTCTTATCTCACACATTGAAGATCCTGTTTTA
>NZ_CAMQYW010000294.1 GCF_947039425.1 uncultured Cetobacterium sp.
TTTAACACCATATGATGGTGGAATGTTAATAATTACTGGTCTAGTAGATGTATCGCCTTTAGCAGTACTTAAATATTCTTTCTATATTTATCTATTAATAATAGTAACATGTTTAACAATTCAATTTGGATTTTTTCAAAATAAAGAAAATTCTACCCTCTAAAAAGAGGGTAGAATTAATATTTTTACTTAATTTTCATAAGAGTTTCTTTTCCAAAATTCACTAATTTTGTACCTCCTCTACCTCTTGACGATTCAATATATCCTTTCTCTTTCATTATATTTAATATTTTTCTAATTATAGCTTCACTTACATCTATATTTTTCTTTTCTAACTCCTTTAATATAATTTGTCTCCCAGCTCCTAATCCCATTTTTTCTTTTTCATATATTATTTCTAAAATATTGAAAATTAAAAAATCTTCACTACTTTTTTCGTATTTTTTTGTATTTAAATTTTCTTGTCCTCGAATATATTCAGGAAGCATACTGATATCTATTATTTTTTCATTTAAACAAAAAAAATATTCTATACAATTTTTTAATTCTCTAACATTTCCAGGCCAATTATACTCCATTAAAATACTTTGAGTTTTTTCAGTTAAAATAAAATTAAAATTTAAACTTGTTTTAAAATTATTAATAAGAAGCTCAATATCTTCCTTTCTATTTCTTAAAGGAATAAGATTTATAGGTAGTGTATTTAATCTATAATATAAATCATTTCTAAATTTTTTTTCTTCAACAAGTGCTAATAAATCTTCATTTGATGCTGCAATTATTCTAACATCTATTGGAATTAATCTATCTCCACCAACTTTAATAATCTCTTTTTCTTGAGTTACCCTAAGAAGTTTTATTTGTAGATTTTTACTCATTCCCTCAATTTCATCTAAAAATATAGTGCCATTATTTGCAATTTCAAAAAGTCCTATTTTACCACCTTTTTTAGCTCCACTAAAAGCTCCTTCTTCATATCCAAAAAGCTCTGATTCCAAAAGATTTTCAGCTAAAGCAGCACAATTAATTGCAACAAAAGGTTTATCTTTTCTATCTGAGTAATTGTGAATAGAATGAGCAAAAAGTTCTTTTCCAGTTCCTGTTTCTCCAGTTATTAAAACAGGAGAACAAGTTCTTGACATTTTCATAGCTATCTCTTTCAACTTAATCATATGTGAACTTTTAGTAATAATATCTTCAAAAATATATCTTCCTCTGTGGCTTTTTTTAAAATTATCACTGCTTTCTCTTAAAATATAACTCTCATTAGGGAGTATTTTACTAATTAAAATAAAAGCACAAGAGTACTTACCTTTTCTAACAATGGGAATTACTGATACATTAAAGACTACATTAGAATTATTTGTATATATAAAATTTGTCTTTTTAAGATCTTTTTTAGCCTCTTTAATATGAGTTTTAAAAAATAAATTATCTATTGTTTTTAAAAGTATTTTAGTTCTTGAAGTTTCAGTATATTCTAAGGCTTTTTTATTACAATTAATAATTATATTTAATTTATCAATTGAAATTATTCCTATATTATTTTCGTCAGTCAGAAGTTTGAGTTTTTGTTTTAGTAAAGAATTTGTTTCAATAAGGGCTTCAATTCCTACATTTTTATCTAATATTTCTTCAAAATAGTCTGTGAATCTCTTAGTTTCAAGAAGATATTCACAATCAATTAAGGTAGCAATTTCTAAAATAGTAGTTGTATCTAAAACTCTATTTTTAATATCTATAATTTCTTTAATATTTTTTGGTGCAAGTTGAGGCTCACCAGGAGTAATAGCTATTTCTATATTTTTATCTAGCTCATTACACTTTGGATAAAATGGTAAAAACTCAATATTATTAATTCCTTTTTGATATAAAAGAGTAATCGTTTCTATAGACATCTTAACAGATGTATTAACAAGAAGAGCCTTTGTATTCATTGGATATTTTTTTAATTCTTCAATTATGGAGTTTTTAAAGGTAACAGTTCCAATAATAAGTTTTTTATCTTTTGGGATAAATTGTAAAACATCGTCATTTTTATCAAAAGAAACAGTTGTAATTAAAAATATATCTTCTGTCTTTGGAGAAAAAACTGACTTATCCTCAATTGAATAATTAGATACTTCAATAGCATCTCCAAAAAAGTATTTAAGTTGTTCTTTATAAAATAACGAAACATTTTTTCCAGCTGCAATAACTGCTAATTTTAATGACATTTTCCACCTCACCTTTCTATATATGAAAATAATATACTACTACAAGTCTATTTGTCAATAAAATATACACTGTTCTATATAGGTTTTTAACCAGTTTAAACCTATTAATCTTAACCAAAACCAATTAATCGCATTTCAAACCCTTTATAACTCTATTTTTTTCATTGGAACAAAAATTGCTTATATTATATGCAAAGATAAAAAGTTAGGAGGATTTAAAATGAATTATATATTTGATGAAAAAATTGATAGAAGTAAAAATCATTCTGCTAAATGGGAAGAAATGGGAAATAAATTTATTTCAAATGATCTTTTT
>NZ_CAMQYW010000295.1 GCF_947039425.1 uncultured Cetobacterium sp.
TTGCTTCATCATAGCTATATTTAGCTCTTTAGAAAAAGGTCCCTGCATAGCTATTATATTTTTAGGTAAAATCCCATTTTCTTCAGCTTTTTTTACCATATCCCATTTAGGTAAAATTCTAAAGTAAATATTAGATAAATTTAATAATTCTTTAAATTTTTCTAAATTATTGCTTCCTAAAGTTACAAGAATATTTCCTGTTAATTTTTCTAAATAATTTATCATTTTAGAGATATCATTAAAATAAATTACACCTTCCTCCTCTTCTAAAGATTCTCTTTCAAATCTAATATACTCTAAATCATATTTTAATGCCACTTCCATGGCATTTTTTGATATTTCAACAGCATATGGATGACTTAAATCAACTATTTTTGATATCTTTTCTAATTTTACAAACTCATTAATCTCATCTAAATTCATTCTTTTTGAAAGAACTCTTATTTCAGAAACATTTTCAAGAAGTTTCCCCCCGTATTCTGTTGCTGTTGTTACAATTAATTTCTCTTTAAAAGGAAAGGACTCTATAAAATCTCTAGAGTCCTTTGTTCCACCTATAACCCAAATCATATATGATATCCTCTTGGAGTTATCATTCTATCACCTGATATGTATGTTTTTGAATTCCCTATAATCACAACTGTAAACATATCAATATCATGATTTAAAAATTCTCCTAAATTAGTTAATGTATAATTCTCATTTTCTCTTCCCACATGTCTTAGTAATGCCACAGGTGTATTTTCTGATTTATGCTTTAACATAATCTCTCTTGCCTCAACTATTTGAGTTGTTCTTCCCTTACTTTTAGGATTATATAAAGATATTATAAAATCCCCTTCTGAAGCTTTATCTATTCTCTTTGTTATAACATCCCAATCAGTTAATAAATCACTCAAACTAATAGTGGCATGATCATGCATTAAAGGCGCTCCTACAATTGCAGCACCTGCTACAGATGAAGTAACTCCAGGTATAACCTCAACTTGGTATCCCTCTTTTTGTGCAACTTCAATCATAATTCCTGCCATTCCATAAATACCAGCATCTCCACTACTTATTAATGCTACACTTTTTCCAGTTTTTGCTATTTCTAAAACTTGCTCACATCTAGCAATCTCTTTTTTCATTCCAGATACATAAAACTCTTTTTCTGAAAATTCATCTCTTACTAAATCTATATAAGTTATATACCCTGCAATAACATCTACATTTTTAAGTGTGTTATAAGCTCTAACTGTTATATCCTGCATATTTCCAGGACCAATTCCAACTACATATATTTTCCCTTTATTCATCTATATTTCTCTCCTCGTATATTGAAAGTGTAACACCTTTATATTTTATCTTTTTCTCAATAAATATCCCTTTTCCAGTTGATGTTAAAAGAGCACAAGGTTCAGATACTGCTCTTACTCCTATAGTCTTTTTAACAAAATCCGAACCTTCAAACTGTTCCTCTATCTCTAAAATATCTTTTCTAGAAACTATAATTAATTTCTTTTGAAACTCTTCAGATAACTGTAAAAAAGCCTTCTCTTTAGCTTTTATATCTACAGTTGCAAAATGTTTTATACTTTTTAAGGATAAATTATTTTTTTTAAAAGTTTCTTCTAATATTTCTTTTACTATTTCATAAGGAATGTCTTTTCTAGCTCCAAGACCAATTACTAAATTTTCAGGATATAACTGTACTATCTCTATTTTTTCTCTATTTGAATTAATTATTACTCCCTCTACTTTGCCTGTTGAATTAATATTTTTAGGTAAAATCAATTCAACTTCTTTTCCATCAACAATTAGAGAAGTTACATTTTTAGCTTTTTCCAATGATTCTAAATTACTCTTTAATTTTTGTCCTAAAGTATCCACAGCTATTTTGCCAGTAACATCAGAGCTCGTTGTTATTATAGGTGTCATATTCAATTTTTCACCTAAATTTTCTGCCAACTCATTAGCTCCACCTAAATGTCCAGAAAGTAATGAAATTACAAAATTTAATCCCTCATCTAAAACCACTACAGCTGGATCTATATCCTTACTTTTTATTAAAATAGATATTTTTCTAACAACTATTCCTGTTGCCATAATAAAAATATGCCCTTGAAATTCATTAAAATTTTCATTTAATGTTTTTGTAAAATTCTCCATTTGTATACTATTATCAATATTAAATTTTTTTAACGTAAATAAAGTTGTATTAGAAATTTTTTCTAATATTTTATTTCCTGCTAATCCAGCACCTCTAGTAACTGTCCAAATGGCTAATTTCATAATTAAATTCCTTTTCTAAACTCATGTGTAAAGTGTTTATCATAAAGTAATGATTTCTCATATTCATTTCCTAAAAAATCTCCAACTAAGATTTGAGCTGTTTTTGTTATATGAGCTTCTTTTACTTTCTCTTCAATTGTTTCTAATGTTCCTAAAACAATTTTTTGATCTTCCCAAGTTGCTCTTTGAACTATAGCAATAGGTGTTGTCATAGGATAATGTTTTCCTAATTTTTCAACAACATCTCCTATCATA
>NZ_CAMQYW010000296.1 GCF_947039425.1 uncultured Cetobacterium sp.
CATGAGAAACTGCTTTTCTAATATTTTTATTATTAAATGGTGGTTTAACTGTATTAAACCCTAAATAGTTCATTCCAAAACCATTCTCTTCTAAAAGTGTTAAATCTTTATTTGATTTAATTTGATTCAAATCAACTGGAGCTATATTTATTGCAATATCAACCTCACCTGTTTCAAGACCAATTACTCTACTACTAGCTTCAATCACAACTCTCATATTTACCTCATCAATATCTGATGCTCCTTTAAAATAATTTTCATTTTTAACTAAAATTACTCGATCACCAGGAGTCCAACTTTTAAATTTAAATGGACCTGTTCCAATTGGATTTTGTCCATATTTCTCTTTATTTTCATTTACAGCTTTTTCATTTAAAATAAAACTAGCTGGATGAGCTAAATGATGTAGCATTGGTGCAAAAGGATTACTTAATTCTACTTGAACTACATAATCTGATACTGCTATTATCTTTTTCATAGGTCCTACAATATGACTTACTCTTGGAGACTTTAACATTCTATTAAAAGTAAAAACTACATCACTTGCTTTTAACTCCTCTCCATTATGAAATTTTATTCCCTTTTTTAAAGTAAACTCATATTTTATAGGAGATATCTCTTCCCAGCTTTCTGCTAAACTTGGAACTATCTTTAAATTCTTGTCAACTCCAACTAAGTTATCATATATCTGCACCATTACTCCTGATGATGGACTATCATTTGTTGCATGAGGATCTAAACTTTTAGCATCAGCTGATTGAGCAACAATAAGAACTTTTTTTTCATTTTTTTTATTTTCTTTTTCACCACACCCTGTTAAAAGAAAAATTGTAGATAAAATAGATATAGCAATTCTTTTCATATATCTCCCCCTTATTACTATGTTATAATAATGAAAAATATATCATATTTTTCCAAATAAAATAAATACTAATTACTTAGTCTATTTATACTTAAAAAATATGAATCACGGGGGGAAAATGGAAATAAAACAACTTAAATATTTTTTAACAATAGCTAACGAAAAAAATATAACTAAAGCAGCTAAAAAACTTCATATATCTCAACCACCTCTTAGCCATCAACTTAAAATGCTAGAAGAAGAAATTGGAGCTCAACTTTTTAAAAGAACAACTAGAAAACTTGAAATTACAGAAGTTGGTGAATTTTTAAAAAATAGGTCTATTGAAATTATTGAACTTTTAGATAATGCTGTTAAAGAAATAAAAGATTTAAATAAGGAACTTCAAGGAGTTCTAAAAATAGGTTTTGTAGCTTCGTCGAGTGCTGCCTTACTTCCTAGTGTTATTCCTAAGTTTTCTCAAGATAATCCTGGAGTTAAATTTGAACTAAAAGAAGGAAGTACATATAAAATTTTAGATTTATTAATTCATGGAACTATTGAAATTGGAATTATTAGAACACCTTTTAATTCTGAAGATTTCGACTGTATCCATCTTTTTAAAGAGCCAATGATTGCTCTTGTAAATAAAGATAAATTTTTTACAGATTTAGATGAAATCAATATATCTCATTTAGAAAATAAACCTTTAATTATTGATAAAAGATTTAAAAAAATTATTGTTGAAGCTTGTTATCAAAAAGGATTTATTCCTAAAATTTTATTAGAGGGTGAAGATAGTAGATCTCTTATGAGTCTTGCTCAAAATGGGATGGGAATAGCTATAATTCCAGAAAGTTCAAAAAATCTTATATTTCATAAAAATGCAAAAATTTTAAATATTAAAAATAAAAGTTTAGAAACACAAATAGTTGTCGCTTGGTTAAGAAATAAAAATCTTTCTCAAGTCTCTCGGTATTTTTTAAATTATTTTTCACAAAAATAAAATTTCTATTGATTTTAATCTTTCTTTGGAGTATATAAAATACTTAAATATTTTAATAACTTAAAGGGGTGATTTTATGAAGGTATTAATCAACGCACTACTTATGCAAGTGGAAAAAAAAGAGATAGTCAAGGTTTTGAAGGAACAGATCACAATGAAAGAAACGATCCCTTAACTCCTGAAATGAGAGCTATTGATGCTATAAATCCTCAAGATATCACTTTTAAAGAAGCTTTAGATGCAGGAATTACAACTGTTGGAACAGGTCCTGGATCAGCAAATGTTGTCTGTGGACAATTTGCCTGTATTAAAACATTTGGTTCATCAATTGATAAGATGATATTAAAGTTTCCTATGGCCATGAAAATAGCCTTTGGTGAAAATGCTAAAACAAACTATAACGGTAAAAATAAAACTCCTGTTACAAGAATGGGAATCGCCTCTCTTCTTCGTGAATTATTACGTGAAACTATAGAATATAAAAATAATCCAAATAGAAAATTTAATGCTAAATTAGATGCTATGCTTCCTGTTATAAACAAAGAGATTCCTTTAAAAGCCCACGCTCATAGAGCTGATGATATTTTAACAGCAATTAGAATTGCAAAAGAGTTTAATGTTGATTTAACCTTAGAACACTGTACAGCTATTACAGAAATATTGGATGAAATTGCTG
>NZ_CAMQYW010000297.1 GCF_947039425.1 uncultured Cetobacterium sp.
AATGGGAACTATGGGAATTTGGTTATCAATTCCTGTTGCAGAGCTTTTAGCCATTGGAGTATCATTAACTTTACTAAAAAAACATAAAAGTGTATATCACTATTAGATTATAAAAATACCCATTAAAGAAGATTAAATTTCTTCTTTAATGGGTATTTTTTATTTTAATAATTTAAATAATAAAAGAGTTCCTAAAAATTTTTAGAATAATACTAAGTAAATATTTAAATAACATAAATTTGGAGGGGTTATATGGAATTAGAAGATATAAAAGAATTGTTTGAACTCTATTTAAAACCATTAAAAAAATTAGTATTACTTCCCATAGTTTTTCTGTATCTTTTTACAGGGATATTCCAAGTGGGACCAGATGAAGAAGCTGTTGTTCTTTTATTTGGAAAATATGAAAAAACAGTGGGACCTGGAATACATTGGTACTATCCAAGACCTATTGGAAGAAAAATTGTTATAAAAACAACTAAGGTTTATCGTGTAGAAGTAGGATTTAGAACAGTTAGTATTGGTCCACCTGCAAAATATCGTGATGTTGTTCAAGAATCTTTAATGCTTACTGGAGATGAAAATATAATAGATTTTAGTGTTCAATATAAGATAGTAAATTTAAAAAATTATCTCTTTAAAGTTAAGGATCCTAAAAATACTATTACAGCAGCAGCAGAAGCTAGTATTCGTCAAATTATAGGAATGTTTGTTATTGATGAAAGTTTAACAGAGGGGAAAAGTAATATTCAAATTTTAACAAGAGAAAAACTTCAAGAGATACTAGATATATATGGAATAGGAATACAGGTATTAAATGTGCAGTTACAAGATGTACAACCTCCAAAACCTGTAATTAAATCATTTAAAGATGTAGCTAGTGCTAGAGAGGATAGAATAAGATATATAAATGAAGCTAACGGTTATGCAAATGATATAATTCCAAAAGCCAGAGGTCAAGCTAAAAAAATTATAAATGAAGCTGTTGCTTATAAAGAGAAAAGAGTAAGAGAAGCTAATGGAAATGTGGCTAGATTTCTTAAACTATATGAAAATTATAAGTTGGGAAAAGAGGTTACAGAAACAAGGTTATATATTGAATCACTTGAAAAAAATCTTAAAAATGTAAATAAAGTAATTATAGATAGAGAAGTTAAAAATGGAGTATTAAATCTTATTCAAGAGGAGGTAAATAAAAATGAAAAAACTAATTAGTGGAATTTTAATTTTAGTTGCTATAATAGTTTATTCCTCTTTTTTTAAAGTTAATGAAATGCAAACAGCTATGGTTATAAGGCTTGGAAAACCTGTAGGAGAACCAATAAATAATGCAGGGTTAAATGTTAAAATACCTTTTGTTGATAAAGTAGAATACTTTGATAAACGTCTTTTAGAGTATGATTCTGAACCTAAAGAGCTAATAACAAAGGATAAAAAAAATATTGTAATAGATAACTATGCAAGATGGAGAATTGTTGAACCTTTAATTTTTCTTCAAACAGTACAAGATGAAAAAGGGGCTCAAGCTAGATTAGATGATATAATTTATTCAGAAATAAGAGAAAGACTAGGTCAATATACTCTTCTTGAAATTATATCTATAAAAAGAGATGAAATAATGGAAATAGTAACTAGAGAAAGTGATGAAAAAGTTAGAAAATTAGGTATAAAATTAGTTGATGCAAGAATTAAAAGGGCAGATCTTCCTGAACAAAATGAGGAAAATGTATATAAAAGAATGGAAGCTGAAAGAAAACAACAGGCTAAAAAATATCGTGCAGAGGGACAAGAAAAAGCTTTAGAGATAATTTCAGATGCAGAAAGAGATAAGACTATAATCCTTGCTGAAGCTTATGAAGATGCAGAAACAATCAAGGGTGAAGGTGATGCTAAGGCTTTAAAAATATATGCTAATGCCTATAATAAAGATCCTGAATTTTATAAATTTACAAGAACTCTTTCAGCATATAATAAAATTTTTAATGGAACAGGAAAAACAACAGTTATAATTTCAACAGATTCCCCTATTTTTCAATATTTAAATAATGTAAAATAAGGCAAAAGGCGGAGACTAGAGTATCCGCCTTTTACTTAATTATTTAGGTCTTCATAATTGGAGATTTTCATTTTCTTATCATTTATTATTTTATAAATAGAAAAATCTTTATTTTCACAATGAAATCTAAAGGTTTTTTTATCATTCTTTCTCAACTTTATTACTTCAAATTTATTATTATATTCCACAAGAATTAGTATCTCCTCTTTAGAGATATTTATAAAATTAGACTCATAAATATCTTGAGCTATTTTTTTTACTAACTTTCTTTTAGAACTAATAACATTTGCAGATACTTTTATTGGTATTTTTTCGCTAAATGTTTTTTTAGCTATAAAAATATGAATCACAAAAAATATAACCATTTTTTTCATTGCCATCTCACTCAATTCCTTTTTAGTAGATCTTCAAATTGTTCAGACAAAATAGGTTTACTAAATAAAAAACCTTGACCAATAT
>NZ_CAMQYW010000298.1 GCF_947039425.1 uncultured Cetobacterium sp.
AAAAAATATATAATAAGCTTGTTAGAGATAAAATATTAAATATAATAAAAAATAATAATCAAAACTATACATATCATATTGCTGATTTAGAGGAATATAAAACAAAATTATTAGATAAACTCACAGAAGAAGTAAATGAATTTAAAGTGGATAAAAACGAAGAAGAAATTGCCGACATCTTAGAAATAATTGATGCTATTATATTAACTTATAATTTAAGTATTGAAAACATATATAACATAAAAAATTTTAAAGCTGAAAATAAAGGTAACTTTAAAAATAAAATTATTTTAGAATCAACTTTTGATTAGAAAATAGAGGAGGTTTGTCATCTGGAGCAATTTTATTAAAATGGCAATAATATAATTTAAACAAGGGGGAAATATTTATGAAATTTTCTGATTTTTATTACGAAAGACCTGATTTTTTAAAAATAAAAACAGAGTATAATTTTCTACTAAAAAACTTGAACAATTCAATAAATAAAGAGGAGGAATATGAATATATATTACAAATAAACAAAATTAGAAATAATATATTTTCTTTAAATTCCATCAGTATGATAAGACACACTATAAATACAAATGATAAATTTTACAATAATGAAAATGATTATTGGAATGAGTATTCTCCCTATTATAAAGAACTTGATAATAAATTTTACAAAATAATATTAAAATCTAAAAATAGAAACTTCTTAGAAAAAAAATTGTCAAAACAATTTTTTAACATAGCTGAAAATTCTATCAAAACTTTTCATCCAAATATTATAAAAGATCTCCAACTAGAAAACAATTTAACTTCACAATACCAAAAATTAATAGCTTCAGCAAATATCTACTTTAAAGGAGAATTTAAAAATTTATCTAATATTACTCCTTATACTTTAAACAATAATAGAAAAACAAGAAAAGAGGCTTTAGAAGCTAAATATAATTTCTTTAAAGAAAATGAGAAAAAAATAGATGAGATCTATCATAATTTAGTTCAAATTAGAGATAAAATATCTAAAAAATTAGGCTATAAAAACTTTGTAGAACTTGGATATATTAGAATGAATAGAAATGATTATAATCCTCAAATGGTTAGTAATTTTAGAGAACAAGTTAAAAGATATATAGTTCCCATAGCAAATGATTTATTTGAAAAACAAGGAAAAAGTTGGCATTAGAAACTTTAACATATTATGACCAAAATTATGAGTTTACAACAGGTAATCCTATCCCTAAAGGGGATGTTAAATGGATTATTGAAAATGGGAAAAAAATGTATTCAGAACTTTCAAAAGAAACAAAAGAATTTTTTGATTTTATGACTGAAAATGAACTTATGGATTTAGAAACTAAAGACGGAAAAGCTTCTATAGGATATTGTGATTATATTTCTAAATATAAATCTCCTTTTATATTTACAAATTTTAATGGAACTAAAGAAGATATTGCTATTTTTACTCATGAAGTTGGTCATGCTTTTCAAGCTTATAGATCAAGATGGATCGAAGTTCCAGAACTAAATTTTCCCACTTATGAAAGTTCTGAAATTCATTCTATGAGTATGGAGTTTTTTACTTGGCCTTGGATGGAACTTTTCTTTAAAGAGAATACAGATAAATATAAATTCTCTCATTTAGGAAAAGCTATTAAATTTATTCCTTATGGAGTAACAGTTGATCACTTTCAACATAAAATATATGAAAATCCAAATTTAACTCCAAAAGAAAGAAAAAAAATATGGAGAGATTTAGAAAAAGAATATCTTCCTCATAAAAATTATGAAGAATGTGACTTTTTAGAAAATGGTGGATGGTGGTTTCAACAATCTCATATATTCCAAAGTCCATTCTATTATATTGATTATACCTTAGCTCAAATATGTGCTTTACAATTTTTTAAAAAAATGAATAATAACAGAGAAGAAGCTTGGCAAGATTATATCACTCTTTGTGACTTAGGAGGAACTAAATCTTTCTTAGAATTAGTAGCACATGCTAATTTAAAATCTCCATTTGATAGTGGAACAGTTGAATCTATTATTGAAGATATAAAAAAATCTTTAGATATGATTGAAAATAACCTTTCAAAGAGTTATACTTAAAATATTAGGGAATACAATAAATTTACTGGAGGCTTTTCATGAATGTTTTTGATCAATTTTTAAATAAAAAAATTAATATTTTAGTTGCCCACTCATCTTTCTCTGAACATACGTCATCTGAATGTCATATTGGAGTTTTACTATCTACCTATGATAACTTTATAGAATTAAAAAAAAGTGACAAGTCAATATTTATAAATACATCATACATTATTTCAATTGAAAAATATCTATAAATTTATTGCATATAAGCCTACAAAAAGTTATACTCAAGAAAGGAACTAAAAATGGAGGCATTATATGAATACTAGAAAAATAACACTTACTCATGGAGGAACTAAACTTATTCATGATCATGAGGATCACAAAGTTTATAATCCTGATTCAATTCTTGAACATAAAACAGATCGGAAGAG